>NZ_CP029758.2:1221097-1526372 GCF_004006395.2 Clostridium sp. AWRP
GAAACAGGTCACAGTAGTACTTCAATATCTGCAGCACTGGGAATGGCTAGGGCTAGAGATTTAAAGCATGAGAAATATAATGTGGTTGCAGTTATAGGAGATGGAGCACTTACTGGAGGCATGGCACTAGAGGCCCTAAATGATGTAGGTTATAGAAAAACAAAGCTTATAATAATATTAAATGATAATCAAATGTCCATAGGAAAAAATGTAGGTGGAGTATCTAAATATTTGAATAGACTTAGAGTGGACCCTAAGTACAATAAATTTAAGGCGGATGTAGAAGCTAAATTAAAAAAGATACCGAATATAGGAACAGGAATGGCAAAATACCTTGAAAAAGTAAAAAATGGAATAAAGCAAATGGTAGTGCCTGGAATGTTTTTTGAAGATATGGGAATTAAATATTTAGGACCAATAGATGGTCATAATATAAAAGAACTTACAGACGTACTTGCTTCTGCTAAAGACGTACAAGGTCCAGTTATTATACATATAATAACTAAGAAAGGAAAAGGATATGAATTTGCAGAAAAGAATCCAGGTAAATTTCATGGAATAGGGCCTTTTAACTGTGCCAATGGTGAACTTGATGCCTGCTCCTCAAATACTTATTCCAAGGCATTTGGAAATGAAATAGTAAAACTAGCAGAAAAAGATGATAGAATAGTGGCTATAACTGCAGCAATGAGGGACGGAACAGGACTTAAAAGTTTTTCTCAAAAGTTCCCTGAAAGGTTTTTTGATGTGGGAATAGCAGAACAGCATGCCGTAACTCTGGCAGCTGGAATGGCACAGGCGAATTTAAAACCTGTATTTGCAGTTTACTCTACTTTTCTTCAAAGAGCTTACGATCAACTTATTCATGATGTATGTATGCAAGAACTTCCAGTAGTTTTTGCTGTAGATAGAGCTGGAATTGTAGGAGAGGATGGAGAAACACATCAGGGAATATTTGATTTATCTTATTTGACGGAAATGCCACATATGACACTTATGTCTCCTAAATGTATAGATGAACTTCCATATATGTTAGAATGGGCATTAAACCAAAGTTTTCCCGTAGCTATAAGGTATCCAAGGGGAGGAGATAGTGTATGTCTTAATCCCGTAGAAAATTTTAAACTTGGAAAGTGGGACTGCATTTCAAATGAGGGCAGTGTAGCAATAATTGCTCAGGGGAAAATGGTACAAAATGCAGTGTTAGCAGGAAAAAAACTTAAAGAAAAAGGTATAGATGTGAGGATTATAAGCGCATGCTTTATTAAGCCGTTGGACAAGGAAATGTTAAACAGGTTAGTTGAAGAAAGGGTAACCATCGTTACTGTTGAAGACAATATAATAAGAGGCGGATTAGGATCATATATATTGGAATATGTAAATAAATTAAATAAAAAAGTAAAAATAGTAAACTTAGGGTTTGATGATAAATTTGTACAGCATGGAAAATCAGATATTTTGTATAAGCTGTATGGTCTGGATCCTAAAGGTATCGTAAATAGTGTACTTAAAGCAGCAGAGGCAAGTCATATATTTTAATAGTGAGGTAGTTTATTATGTCAGAACCAAAAGAAAGATTGGACGTACTTTTAGTGGAGAAAGGCATTTTTCAATCTAGAGAGAGAGCTAAAGCCAGTATTATGGCTGGAGAAATATTTATTAATGGACAGAGAATAGATAAATGTGGACAGAAGATAAAAAAAAGTTCCGATATAGAATTTAGAGGAGAAAAACTTCCTTTTGTAAGCAGGGGAGGATTGAAATTACAAAAAGCTGTAAAAGAATTTAATATTAACTTAAAGGATAAAGTATGCATGGATATAGGTGCATCTACAGGTGGGTTTACAGATTGTATGCTTCAAAATGGAGCTAAAAAGGTATTTTCAATAGATGTGGGATATGGGCAGTTTGCGTGGAAACTCAGGATAGACGATAGAGTGGTTTGTATGGAAAGAACAAATATAAGGTATGTAACGCCTGAGGATATAGGTGAATATGCAGATTTTGCAAGTATAGATGTTTCCTTTATATCTCTAAAAAAAGTTGTACCTGTAGTTAGTAACTTGCTGAAAGAAAATGGCAGTATAATGGCACTTATAAAGCCGCAGTTTGAAGCAGGAAGAGAAAGAGTAGGAAAAAAAGGTGTAGTAAGGGAAAAATCTACTCATATAGATGTGATAAATGAAATTATAACTTTTTTGAGAGAAAATAATTTAAAAATAATTTCATTGAGTTATTCTCCTGTAAAAGGTCCGGAAGGAAATATAGAGTATTTAGTATATTTTACTAAGAAAAGTGATTTTAAGGAGTCGTTCATAGATGAAGATATAATAAGCATAGTAAACTCATCTCATTGTGAACTAAATGGGGAGGAACTATGAAAAATATAGGAATTAACGTTAATACAACAAAAGATCCAGATAAAAAAATGTTAAAGTTCATAAAAAAAACAATACATAATATAGACAAAAATGTAAAAGTAAAAGTATATGAAAACTGTGATGGATTAGATAAGTATGAAAGCAGTAAGTTAGATGTAATTATAGTATTAGGAGGGGATGGTACTATATTAAATACGTCAAAACATATACTTGATTCGAATACACCTATACTGGGAGTAAACATAGGGCATTTAGGTTTCTTGGCACAGGTGGAGGTAAACAGTATAGAGAATGCACTCAAAAAATTATTTAGGGGAGATTATGTAATTGAAGAGAGAAATATGATTCAATGCATCTATGATGATGGAAATGGACCAAGGACATATGATGGATTAAATGATGTAGTATTATACAAGGGAATTAAGTCAAGAATACAGAGATATAATGTTTATATAAATGATAACTTTTACAATACATTTAGTGGTGATGGTATTATTGTATCTACGTCTACAGGATCTACAGGATATAATCTTTCTGCAGGGGGACCTATAATATATCCATCTTTAGATATATTATGCCTTACTCCTATGTATTCGCAGTTTTTAACATCTAGAACCATTGTACTGGACAATAAATGCTGTATAACTATAGAAGTTAGAAAAAATTTTAAAAATATATTTTTATCAATAGATGGTCAGGAATGGATTGAAGTAAATGGGTTAAATACTATAGAGGTAAGAAGATCTAAAAATAAAAGAAAATTTATAAAATTTGATGATAATAATTATTTTGACACATTAAAAGATAAAATTAATTTTAAGGCAAAAGAAGGTGAAGTATATGAAGGTAACTAGACATGCTAAAATACTTGAAATTATAAATTCAGATGATATTGAAACTCAGGAAGAATTAGCGGATAGACTAAAAAAAAGCGGTATGAATGTAACACAAGCCACGGTTTCAAGGGATATAAAAGAATTAAAACTTATAAAAGTATTATCTGATAGTGGAAAATATAAATATGCAACTATTTCACATACCAAAAATTTCTTATCCAATAAGCTTGTAAATATATTTTCTCAAACTGTAACGAGTGTTGAAAATATAGAAAATTTTATAATAGTAAAAACAATTTCAGGGTCTGCTTCTGCGGCAGCTGAAGCCATAGATTCTTTGAGTTTTGTTGGGATAGCTGGAAGTATAGCTGGTGATAACACTATATTTGTAATGACTAGAGATGGAGAAAGTGCTCACATAATAACTCAAAAAATGAAAAAAATGATTTCTCAGTAGGGGGCTATTTTATGCTGCTTCAATTGAATATAAAAAATTTTGCACTTATAGAAAAGTTGACAATATCCTTTGAATCAGGTTTTAATGTATTTTCTGGTGAAACTGGAGCAGGTAAATCTATATTAATTGATGCAATAAACTATGTACTTGGAGGGAAATTTAATAAGAATTTAATAAGAACAGGAGAAAATAAAACTTTTGTAGAAGCAGTTTTTACTATAGAAAATCCAAAAACTTTTGAAATTTTAGAAGAAAAAGATATAAAATCAGAAGAAGATCTAGTAATAATAAGCAGAGAATCCTTTCAATCAGGAAGAACTGTAGCAAAGATAAATGGTAAATCTATTCTATTGTCTGATTTAAGAGATATAAGTAGTACACTACTTGATATACACGGCCAACATGATAATCAGAATTTACTTTCAGAACAAAAACACATAGATTATTTGGACTATTATGGTGAAAATTTTATTTCTGAGACAATGGAAGAATATAAAAAAAGTTATCAGAATTTAAATAATATAAAAGATAAAATATATGAACTTTCGGGTAAAAGTGAAGATAGAGAAAAATTAGTAGATTTTTTAAAGTATCAGATAGATGAAATAAATTCAGCAGATTTAAAAGAAACGGAAGAAAAAGAACTGGATAAAAAATTTAATGTTTTATCTAATGCTGAAAAAATAAACAATGTAATAAACAAATGCTATATAGCTCTTTATAGTGGAGAAGGAGAAAAAAATTCCATATATGATAATTTTGGAATAGTTTTAAAACAGTTGAATTCCATAAAAGATATTATGCCTCAAATAGGAGATATGTGCATTTCACTTGAAAATATATATTATGCCGTAGAAGATAATATAGATGAAATAAGAAGTATGAAAGATAGTGTTTATTGTGATAAAGACCAATTGGAATATATAAATAACAGAATATATCAGATAAATGGTTTAAAAAAAAAATATGGTAATACTATAAAGGACATATTAGATTATAGAGATAAGATAAAAACTCAATATGAGGAAATGAAAAATGTCTCTGATATAATAAAAAATTTAAATTTGGAAAAAATAAAGGTAGAAAGTTTACTTAAAGTTGAAGGTAAAAAACTTCATGAAATTCGATGTAAAACAGCTCATATTTTAGAAAAAAGTATAAAGAAAGAATTAAATTTCATAGGACTTGAACACAGTATATTTAAAATAGAAGTCAATTTTGAAGATAAATTTAATTCAAAAGGAATGGATAAAGTAAAGTTTTGTATATCTACTAATCCAGGTGAACCTCTAAAACCTTTGGAAAATGTAGTTTCAGGAGGAGAACTATCAAGGATAATGTTAGCGTTAAAAACTGTATTTGTAGATAAAGATCATATTCCGTCTGTTATATTTGATGAAATAGATACAGGAATAAGTGGAAGAATAGCACAGAGTGTAGCGGAAAAAATGTATGCTATATCTAAAAAGCATCAGGTTTTTTGTGTTACACACCTACCTCAAATAGCATGTATGTCTGATACCCATTATTGGGTTTCAAAAAATATTAGTAACAATAAAACCTATACGAAAGTTAAAAAGATGAAAAAAATAGAAAAAGAATGTGAAATAGCTAGAATGATAGGAGGAGAAAAAGTTACAAAACTTACTTTAGAACATGCGAAAGAACTTGTTAGAATGGCAGATTCTAACAAGTGTAAAATTAAATAGTAGAAACTAAATAAGTTATCTCCAAAAGCAAGGAGGTGACTTTTAACTTTTTGAATAAAATTTATATTTTTGAAGAATACATTAACTTTAAATGCATCTATATGATAGCATAATAAGATATTTAAAAGGGCAACTTAAATGTAGAAAACAGTGTAACACAGGAGGTAAAAGCATGGGTAAAAAAATTAAAAACAGATTATGCTGGCTGTTAATTCCTATCCTGTTTATGATGTTAGCTGCCTATTATGAATTGTATGATGATGGAAGAGGATCCAATTTAGTTCAAGTTTCTCACGCTAAATCAGCATTTAATACAGCTGAAGCCAGTAATGTTAATGTATACTTAGGCGGAGAACCTATTGGAGTAAAACTAAATACTAAAGGAGTATTGGTAGTAGCTCTTTCAGATATAGAAACTTCAAAGGGAAAAGTTACAAGTCCTGCTGCACTGGCAGGAATACAAGTAGGAGATAATATAATTAAAATAAACGATGTTTATGTAAAAAATGCCGAACAAACTCAAGCTGAAATAAATAAAGCAAAGGAAAAAAATATAAAAATATTAGTAGAGAGAAATGGAAAAAATATAGAAAAGACAGTAAAGCCTGTAAGTGCATTAGAAGGTAATAGCTATAAGATAGGGCTTTGGATAAGAGATTCTACAGCAGGAATAGGTACTTTGACCTTTTATGATGAAAAAAGTGGTATGTTTGCAGCATTAGGTCATCCTATAACTGATATAGATACAGGCACGAAGCTAAATATAAATTCAGGAGAAATAGTAAGTGCCTCTATTGTATCAATTAAGAAAGGTATTGAGGGAAATCCTGGCGAATTAAAAGGCATATTTGTAAATGAAGATGTTAAACTAGGAGATATAACAAGGAATACAGAATGTGGAGTTTTTGGAAAGGTAAATACAAATTTTAAATGTAAGAATTCTAAAAGTATAAAAATATGCCTAAAAAAAGATATTAAAGAAGGTCCTGCTAAGATTTTTACAACTATATCTGGGGAAAAACCAGAATATTATGATATACAAATAGAAAAACTATTATCACAAAATTCACCTGGACCTAAGAGCATGGTTATAAGAGTAACGGACCCTAGACTTTTAGCCAAAACTGGTGGAATAGTTCAGGGAATGAGCGGAAGTCCTATAATACAAAATAACAAATTAGTGGGGGCTGTTACTCATGTGCTTATAAATAAGCCTCAGGTAGGATATGGCATTTATATAGACTGGATGCTCAAAGATGCAAATATAATGTCAAAATAAAGAGTACAAAATGTTTTAAATAATTATAAAAAATATGGTAAAATAAGAATAGTATAGTATATGATACTAAAGATAGCATTTAATATGCTATCTTTTAATTTTTTTCGTAATAAAATTTTCAAGTAATTTATATAAAAAGAAGGAATTAAAATTCCTTTGTCGAATTTATTATTTGTTAAGATATGGCAATATAACTAAAAAGAGGGGAGTAAATAGTATGGAGGAATCAAAAATAAGTGTAATTATCGCAGATGATAATGCTGAATTTTGCAGTATTCTCAATGATTATCTTTTAAATCAGAGGGATATATTAGTTACAGGAATTGCAAAGGATGGGATAGAGGCTCTTAAATTAATTGAAGAAAAAAAGCCAGACTTAGTAGTACTGGATATAATAATGCCTCACCTTGACGGACTTGGTGTTTTAGAACGATTAAATAATATGAATATGAGTCCAATGCCGAGGGTGATAGTTTTGTCTGCAGTAGGGCAGGATAAAATAACTCAAAGAGCTATAACATTAGGTGCAGATTATTATGTAGTAAAGCCTTTTAATATGGAAGTGTTTACAAAGAGAATAAGACAGATGTTTAATAATGTTATAAGTAGTGGAGATGAAGTAAAGAAAACAGTATCTATTATGGATAATGAAGAAATAAAATTTTCAAGAGATGATCCTACTAATTTAGAGCAGGAAATAACAAATATAATACACGAAATAGGTGTTCCAGCACATATAAAAGGATATATGTACTTGAGAGAGGCAATAACCATGGTAGTAAATGATATGGAACTATTATCCGCAGTTACAAAAGAGTTATATCCATCTATAGCTAAAAAATATAATACTACTGCAAGTAGGGTGGAAAGGGCTATAAGGCATGCTATAGAAGTAGCTTGGTCTAGAGGACAGGTGGAAACTATAAATAAAATTTTTGGCTATACTATACATAATGATAAGGGTAAGCCTACAAATTCAGAATTTATAGCTATGGTTGCTGATAAATTAAGATTAAAAAATAAGGTAAGCTAAAAAGTTAAAATATCTTCCATTCATTTTAATTTAAAGAATGGAAGTTTTTTAAAAGGAGCATATAACGTATGAAAATAGAGTTAGAATTAGAAGATATAAAGAATATACAAAATTTAATTAAAAGTAGAATAAATGAACTTAGAGAGAAAATGTCAAACGATTCGGATAGGGAAGAGGAGTTAAGACAAATTATAAGATATTATAAAACATTAGCAAAAAATATAGAAAAGCAACTTTAACTTCATTTAATTGACAATGAGATTGGTAAAGTATAAAATTAATTAAAATAATTGATTTTATGAAGTTTTAAGTAGTAATTTTACAAAATAGATAAAGAGGTGCATAAATATGGATTTTGCTGAAAAAACTATAAAGCAAGAAAACATATACAAAGGAAAAATTATTGATGTTAATGTCCATACTGTAAAACTTCCCAATGGTAGAGAATCTAAACGGGAAATAGTAAATCACTGTGGTGGAGTAGCAATACTGGCATATAAAGACAGTAATACATTGTTTATGGTGGAACAGTTTAGAAAACCTATAGAACATGTACTTCTTGAAATACCAGCAGGTAAAATTGAGCAAAATGAAGATATGGAAAGCTGCGGAAGAAGAGAACTGGAAGAGGAGATAGGATATAAGGCTAAAAAATTTGAATATCTGGGGAAGGTAGTTACGAGTCCTGGTTTTTGTGATGAATATATATATATATTCAAAGCTGAAGATTTATATAAGGGAAGAAATGATATTTGCGATGAAGATGAATTTATAAATGTGAGGGAGGTTAAATTGAATAAAATTAAGGAAATGATAAAAAAAGGAGAAATAATAGATGCAAAGACTATATGTGCGTTTATGATGGTATAACATAGTCATATAACTCTTTTGTAAATCATAAATTATAAAAAGATGATGAACAAAAGGGGGATAAAGTTATGTTGGAAAATAAACTATCAAGTTTAATAAATGGACACATTAAAAATAATTTTTGGTTATATGTTATAAGTATATTATGTGTATTTACAGGGATAGTACTAGGAATATATAGTGTTAGATACATGGGGGGATTTGAGAAAAGTGATCTTTTAAGCTATCTTAAAAATTTTACTACTACAATAGGATCAGGAAGTGTAAATTATAAATCCATTTTTTTAGAAACATTAAAAAATAATATTCCAATAATTTTAGCTGTTTGGTTTTTGGGTCTTACAATGATAGGAATACCAGTAATACTTATAATAGATATAATAAAGGGATTTACCATTGGATTTGCTATGAGTTTTATAATAAGTGGAATGGGAATAAAGGGCATGTGGATTTCACTTTTGGGTATACTTCCACAAAATATAATATATATACCATGTATAATATTTTCATCGGTGCTTGCTATGGAATTTTCACTTATGATATTTAAAGACAGATCTGGGCTTAAATGGAGATCCAATGTTTTGTTTAGATTTACATCCTACTCTGTTTGTTTTTTACTGGTAACTACTGTCATGTTTATAGGATTTTTTATGGAAGCATATTTAACACCAAATATGATTAAACTTATTGCAGCAAGTTTTGGGATGATGTTAGTATGATATTAGATGAGAAAAAATCAGAATTTATTATAGTAACATTAAAATGCTTTTTTATACTTTTATTTTTTGGTATATTTCTACCTAGATGTATAGACTTTGTTATATATAACTTTGTTGTTAAGCCTCATTCTTATGAAAATAGTATATTTGTCTATAGCATATTTAGTAAAAATATGAACATGATATATAATTACACTATTGTTTTTAAAGAATTTCTTAAGTTTTAAAATTATAACTCTCGAAGAGTAGGTGGTAATTTTGGATGGACTTTTATTAGGTTATGAAGAAACCTTAGAAAAGAAGCACATGAGTAAAAATACAATGGATGCCTATGTGAGGGACATAACCAGATTTTATAATTTTATAAAAAATAGAGATGAAAATGTAGAAAATGTAGAAGTTGTATCTATAATGGCATATGTACAATATCTTCAAAAAGAAGGGAGAGCTATCTCCTCAATAGTAAGAAATATAGTATCCTTGAGAAACTTCTATAAGTATTTGATGTTAAAAGGTGTTCTAAATGAAAATCCTGTTTTGTATTATCAAATTCCAAAAGTTGAACATAAAGTTCCTAAGATATTAACTATAGAAGAAGTAGACAAGCTTTTGGGATCACCCAATTTAGATACTAATAAAGGAATAAGAGATAAGGCTATGCTAGAGGTTATGTATGCTGCAGGAATGAAGGTAATGGAGCTTTTAAGCTTAACTATATATGATATAGATTTAAAGCTTTCTTATGTAAGGTGTAGAAGCTTAAAAGAAGAGGAACGAATAGTGCCTATAGGTTCTGTGGCTGTAAAATATTTGAAAAACTATTTAAATATAAGACCTAAATTAAATATATATAATTTGGATATTTTATTTCTCAATTTAAGGGGAGTGCAAATGAGCCGCCAGGGGTTTTGGAAAATAGTAAAATATTATGCAAAAGAGGCAAATATAGATAAAAACATAAATGCTTTTACACTGAGGCATTCTTTTGCAGTGCATTTACTTCAAAATGGAGCGGATATTAAGTCTGTACAGGAACTTTTAGGACATAAGGAGTTATCTGCTACTCAGATATATTCTGCAGTGATAAAAAGAAACAAAATTGCACAAGTATATAAAAAGTGTCATCCGAGAGCGTAATCAATGTACAACTTATAATTATTGAAAAAAATAAAGGATTTGATGTTAAAACCAATTTTAACATCAAATCCTTTATTTTTATGTGATAATTTTCTTGACTTAAGGAAAGAATACATCTCAAAGGAGGAGAGAAATAAAATGAGGAAAAAGCAAAGAGCTTTTAGAATAGTAAGCAATATATTAGTTTTATTTTTTATTACAATTTTGTGGTTACCAGTTGTTAATGCAGAACCTTTAAGTGAATCTGATAAAAAAGAGATGAATAGTACAGGATCAGGTTTAAACATAAATGCTAGATCGGCATTGCTTATGGAACCTGCAAGTGGAAAAGTAATTTTTGAGAAAGATTCTCATGAAAAATTAGAACCTGCTTCAGTTACGAAAATAATGACTATGCTTTTAACTATGGAGGCAGTGGATTCAGGAAGAATATCATTGTCTGATAAGGTAACTGTAAGTGAAAATGCAAAAAAGATGGGCGGAAGTTCAATGCTACTAGATACTGGAGAAGTTAGAAGTGTGGAAGATTTAATAAAGGGAATAGGAATAGCTTCAGGCAATGATGCAGCAGTTGCTATGGCAGAATATTTAGGAGGAAGTGAAGATCAATTTGTACAGCTCATGAATAAAAGAGCAGCAGAACTTGGAATGAAAGATACAAGTTTTAAAAATTGCACAGGACTTAGTGAAGATGGACATTTAACTACAGCCTATGATATAGCATTAATGTCTAGAGAGTTACTTAAGCATACAAGAATATTGAAATATACTGGAACATATATGGAGACAATATCAGAAGGAAGAAAAACTCCTATAGAGTTAGTAAACCATAATAAATTAGTAAGATTTTTTAAGGGGTGTGATGGATTAAAAACTGGATTTACCAGTTCTGCTAAGTATTGTATATCTGCAACTGCAACTAGAGATGGTGCAAGAATGTTGGCTGTAATAATGGGATCTCCTACATATAAGGTGAGGAATAAAGATGCATCTATGATGATGAATTATGGATTTTCCAAGTACTTTGGAAAGAATATTTTAAAAAAAGGAGCTGATGTAGAAAAAATTCCTCTAAATAAAACAGGAGATAGATTTTTTATTGCTAAAGCTTCAGAAGATTTAAAGGTAGTAGTTGAAAAGGGAAAAGAAAGTAAAATTACTTATAAGTGTGTAATAGATAAAAATAAAAAGCAATACAAAAAAGGTGAAAAAGTTGGGTATTGTGATGTATATGTAAATGGAGAGGCTTTAGGAAAAGTTAATTTATATAGCGATAGAGATGTAAAAAAGCTAGGTATATTGGGAAATTTTAAGGATAGTTTAAAAAATATTTTACAAAAAGGGCAATAGTTTATATATTTTTAATATATAATGTATAATGAAAACAGGAAATTCTATTAGGGTTATTGGATTTTTAAAACTCGTTGAATTTCCTGTTGATTTGTTTAAGGTATTTGAAGGAAAATAACAAGTCAAAGATGACTAAAAGCTCAGGAAAGGAAAGAAAGAGATGAATATTTTAGGGGCGTTTACTATAGATCAAATACAAATTATAAATTTAATAAAAGCTATATGTAAAGGTAATGGTATAAAGGCTTATATAGTAGGAGGGGCCGTTAGAGATGCGTTCCTTGGAAATAAAGTAAAAGATATTGATATATGTATAGACAAAAATCCTAATTTTATTATAGGTAAATTGAATGGAATTAAATGCTTTCAGTATTATGATAAATTTCAAACAGCTTTTTTGTTATTTGAAAATGAAGTAAATATAGATCTAATAAGGTGTAGAAAAGAATACTATGTTAGAGATGGTGAACTTCCTATAATTGAGCCGTCAAACATATACGATGACTTGCAAAGAAGGGATTTTACGGTTAATTCGTTGGCTTATGATATAATAACAGGAAGTTTAATAGATATTTATGGTGGAGTGGAAGATATAAAAAATAAAAGCCTACAAAAGATACATTTAAATAGTTATAGAGAAGATCCTACTAGAATATTTAGAGCGGTAAAGTATGCAGTAAGGTATGGGTTTGATTTAAAAGATAAGGATGAAATAATTAATTGTGTAAATGAAGGCGTGTTTGATTTGATAAGCAATGATAGAATAGTAAAGGAAGTATACCTCTTATGTAAGGAAAAAATGTGGATAGAAAGTATTTTAATGTGTGATAATTTGAAGATTTTTAATGTTAACAGAGAAAAATTAGAAATAGCAAACGAAAACTACAATAATATAGATAAAAGAATTCTAAGATTATTTTATGCGCTTGCAGACAAAAAGTGTGCGCATATATTAGGTGAAAATTCAGTATTAGATAGTAAGTTAAAAATTTCAATAAAAAATTTTGCAGAAAATTATCAAAAAATAACCGGCGCAGTGCTAAATGCTATGGATAATTATGAATTGTATAAAATATTAAAGAGCATAGATGATTATGGACTTATACTTTTAAAATGGAATGACAAATTTAAGTATAAGATTTATAATTATGTTCATAATATGTATCATTATAAATCGTCTTTAAATGGAAAATTCGTAAGTTCTCTTGGAATACAAAATGGAAAAGCTATAGGAGAAGTTTTAAATTACATGACAAAGATTGAATTAAATTCTATGATAAAGTATGGAAAAAAATATTTAGTAAAAAATTTAGGAGAGATTATTTAGATGTCTTTAAATATAAAAATAGAAAATTTTGAGGGTCCTTTTGATCTGCTTCTTCACCTTATAAAAAAAAATAAAATGAACATATATGATATAAAAATATATGAGATTACGGAACAGTATCTTCAGTACGTAAATAATATGAGAGAAATGGACTTAGATATGGCCTCTGAATTTATAGTTATAGCAGCATCACTTATAGAAATAAAATCAAAAATGCTTCTGCCTAAAACTCAGTTAAATGAAGATGATAATGAGGATGAAAAAGATCCTAGAAAAGAATTAGTAGACAAGCTTCTTCAATATAAAAAATTTAAAGCAGCAGCTGAATTTTTGAAAAAGAGAGAAATAGGCTTAGAAAAAATGTTTGGAAAAAAACCAGAGATAATTGAGCAAGTCCATATGGGTACAAGTCCGGAACAATTTTTAAAGGGAATTACTATGTTAGATTTGTATCGGGTTTACAGTCATCTTATGGATAGCTATGTAAATAAACTTAACAACGGAAATGTGATGGGCAGGGAAATATCCTTAGATAAGTTTAAATTGCAGGATAAGATGTTATATATACGGGAAATTATTCAAACTAAGCCTCAAATTAGGTTTTCTGTTGTTTTAAAAAAATGTTCTTTTAAAATAGAAAAAGTTGTAACCTTTATTGCACTTTTAGAACTTATAAAACTTAAAGTAGTATACGTAATGCAGTATGAAAATTTTGATGAAATCTACGTGGAAAGGGTAATCGAAAATGAGAAATGATAATGAGAAAAGTACTAGCAGCGAAATTGATGAAAAAAAGAATTTAACAAAAGATGAATATTTTTCTATAATAGAATCATTATTGTTTGTATCTGGTGAACCTCTTACTCTTAAGCAAATTGCCTCAATAATAAAACTCAGTAGTAAGCGTACAAAGGATTTACTTAAGGATATGGAAGTTAAATACAGACAGAAATCTAGGGGAATAAAAATTTTAAACAGTGATGATAAGTACGGTTTAGTTACTAAAACGAAAAATAGTTATTACGTTGAAGAATTACTTGGGAATAACTCAAGACAATCCTTATCTCAAGCATCCCTGGAAACTTTAGCTATTATAGCTTACAAACAGCCTATAACTAGAATAGATATAGATGAAATAAGGGGAGTAAAAAGTGATAGGGCAATATCAACTTTGGTTGAAAGAAAACTGATAAAAGAAAATGGAAGATTGAGTGTACCTGGGAGGCCTATACTATATGGTACTACGGAAGAGTTCTTGAAATATTTTGGACTTGAAAATATAAATGAAATTCCGAGTATTGAGGAATTTCATCTTGATTAATTTAGGTATATTCGAGAGTGTTAGATTTTTTCTGTAAATTAGCTTTCTATGATATTTTAGAAAGACAGCTATGTAAAAAATTATTTCTGTCTTAATTTCAAATATATAATTTAAAAATGAGTATGTCAATAACGCCTAAGAAAAAAGGCGTTATTTTCATAAAAATTTTATTCGGGAAGTCTGCCATCATACATTATGGATAGTTCACCATAAACCTTACCCCAGTTTCTGAGGACTGACGTCCATTTCTTAGTTGCCTCAAATGTTGCAAGATAAAGTGCCTTTAGAAGTGCAGTATCACTTGGAAATACGCTTCTTTGACTGTTTAATCTGCGGTATGTGCTATTAAGGCTTTCTATGGCATTCGTTGTATATATTACTTTTCTGACTTCTGGTGAAAATTTGAATATAGGGGTTATAGCATCCCAATTTTTCAACCAGCTTCGCATAGATCCTGGATATTTATCATTCCACTTCTTAGTTACAATTTCCAGATTTTTATGAGCAGTTTCCTCAGATGGAGCCTGATATATACTCTTAAGATCCTTTGCAAAATCTTTCTTGTGTTTATAAGATACATATTTAAGTGTATTTCTTGTCTGATGTACGATGCATCTTTGGTACTCTGTGTCCGGAAAGGACGCATTTATAGATTCTTTTATGCCAGAAAGACCATCTGCACAAAGTATAAGAATATCTTTAACTCCTCTGTTCTTAAGCTCATTTAGAACACCAAGCCAGTATTTGCTGCTCTCGTTCTCACCTATATTTATGGAAAGCACATCTTTTATTCCGGCATCATTTATTCCCATGATTATATAGGCAGCAAGTTTTTTTACTATACCATTATCTCTAACAGAAAAATGTACTGCATCTATGAAAACAATTGGATAAACTGTAGACAATGGACGCTGCTGCCACTGTTCAATCTCTGGTAATATGCGGTCTGTTATGTTAGATATCATACTTTCACTTGCTTCAAAACCATATATGTCTTCAATAATTTCAGATATTTGTCTTGTAGTCATGCCTTTTGCATACATCGATATTATTTTGTCTTCTATGCTTGATATGTCCTTCTGTCGCTTTGCTACAGCCTGCGGCTGAAATGTACTATTCCTATCTTGAGGTACATCAACCTCCACTTCACCATATTTACTTCGTACTTTCTTGCTTTTCTTACCATTCCTGTAGTTAGCTTCATCTGAGCGTCCATACTTTTCATAGCCAAGATGGTTGTCCATCTCACCTTCCAGCATCTCCTGAAGAGTTCCTCCCAGTAGATCTTTCAGTGCATCTTGAATGTCCTCTGCAGATTTGATATCATACTCACTTATAAGAGAAGTTATAATATTTCTCTTACCATCTGTCATTGGTTTTACCTTATAAACATCTTTTTTCCTTGCCATAAAAAAAGCCTCCTATAATTTTTATTTTATCATAGAAAGCTTTATGTTTTTATTTGATTTACAGACTTTTTATCACAGGCTCGTATATTCAAAAAATTATAGTGTATTATGTAAGTGAAGAAGAAGAATTGACTATTCTTCTTCTTTTTTTTCTTCTTCCATCTTCTTATCAGAGTTATGCTTGGATTTTGGAGATTTAGAATTCATCATTCCTCTTATTACATCCATTACCTGTGGAATTGAATCTACTATCTTATCATAGGTGTTATTTTGATCTAAAGATAAAAGTCTTATAGAGTCACCTTTTGTGACTAAAAAAGCCACAGGTTTTACCGTAACTCCAGCTCCTGAACCACCGCCAAAAGGATATTCTGGATTAGGTGATTCTTCATGACTTACGTCGAATTCGCTTCCTCCAGATGCAAATCCAAAGGATACCCTTGAAATTGGTATTATAAGAGAACCGTCTTTTGACTCTACAGCATCGCCTACTATGGTATTTACATCTATCATATCTTTCAAATTTTCCATAGTGCTTTTTAATAAATTTTCTATAGGATGATTATCCATAAAAATTCCTCCTTTAAAGTTTAAAATTATAGAGTTTCTAAACGAAAAATCAACTTTTACTCCGAATATTTTTTACGCTTTTAGCTGTGTTTAAATAGTTTTGTATACATATAAATAATTTTAGCTAAACTAATGTAAATTATACTTGATATTTCTAAATTAAAATAAAAACTGTTAAAAACAGGTTTTACGTGTATTTCTTTTTTCTTTACTACAAAAATATTTTTAATTAGAGCAAATATGAAAGTGATTAATGTTGGTATAAGCCCATAAGTTATGGCAGTATAGGCTGCATCATCTAACCCATAAACAAGTTTTACCTTAATTTTTATATGGGGTTTAAATTTTAAATTTTTAAGGGATTTCAAATTTATTTTGAAATTATTTATGAGGGATGAGGATTTTTTCTTTCCTTTAAGAGAGGGGTTGTTATCTTTTAAATTAATTTTATCTATAACATTCAAATTATAGATTTTTAGTGAGAAGGTTTTATTGCTACAGTTTATTCTTATTTTAAGAGGTATAGGAATAAATACCAAAACAAATAATATTAAGATAAATGAAATAAGTAATTTAATCAATATTTAAATCCCCCCATTTAAAAGGCTTCATTATTAATAATTATTACCTTAATAGTAAATTATATACTAATTTAGAATGAGTTTTACTAGTAATATATTTGCTTTGGGGAAAAATACTTAATAATCTATTGAGAGGAAGGAGATAAACTATATAAATTATGAAATTTAAAAAGAGTTTATCATATATAATAATAACATTTATACTTTTTAATATTTGCAGCTATACTGTGTTTGCAGATGATAAAAATTTATCTTTTCGAGAACCTAATATAAATGCACGCTGTGCTATAGCTATGGATAGTAGATCGAAAGTAGTTATGTATCAGAAAAATGCTTCTGAATTAGTACCGATGGCAAGTACAACTAAGATAATGACAGTACTAGTTGCAATGAAGTATGGAAAATTAGATAAAAAAGTACAAATATCATCCAGATCATCAGGGATAAGGGGATCTGTGGTAGGTTATAAAAAAGGAGAAAATATAACTTTAAAGGAACTTCTATATGGACTTATGTTGAGGTCAGGAAATGATGCAGCTATAGCTATTTCAGAAGGTGTAAGTGGAAGTGTGGAAGAGTTTGTAAAACTTATGAATGAGTATGCTAGCGAAATAGGAGTAATAAATACTCATTTTAAGACGCCTCATGGACTCGACAAAGAAGAACATTATTCCACAGCTTATGATCTTGCAGTACTTACATCTATAGCTAAAAACAATGCATTATTTAATGAAATTGTTAGTTCAAAAGATGTAGATGGACCCGAAAATGGATTTACAAGAAGTTATCACAATATCAATAAAATTCTTTGGAAAATTCCAGATGCAAATGGAGTTAAGACAGGTTATACTGGTAAGGCAGGAAAATGTTTAGTTACATCTACAAAAGTTCAAGGAAATGATGTTATAATAGTAGTTTTGAATTGTCCTGGAAGGTGGAAAGAAACTGAAAAAATATATAAATATGTTGATAAAAATTTTAAGTTTAACAAGTTATTTTCTAAAGGAGATAAAGCGCTGGAGTTAAGAGTAAACAAAAAAGATTTAAAGTTAGAGTGTGAAGATGATATTATAGTGCCTATTAAAAATGGATTCAAGTGCAGTGTTAAAATTATAAAACCTCAAAGAATAAAATATTCAATTAACAAGGGTGATAGAATAGGAATGCTTTGTATATATGAAGGTGATAAAAAGATATATAGTACGTCACTTCGGGCTTCCAATAGCATAAAAGTAAAAAAATTTATGAAATGGACCTTTTAAATTAAAAATCATCAATAACTACTAATTCTTAACTTAACTTTGGCACATAAAACATACCTTAATATAGAAAAATTACGATCTAAATGAATTCGCAATTCACAGTTCATAATGCACAATTTCGGTAGATTTTTCTCAGATGTGCTGCGAAAAATTTCAATTTGAAGCTTATTGAAGCTTTGCTTCAATAGTGCTATATTTTAGATTTCCTGAAGTTTTAACGGAAGAAAATCATCCTTAATTGTGCATTGTGAATTATGGATTCATTACTTTTATATCAATGGCAGAAAAAAAGTTCTTCTTTTTTGGAGTCTTCTAGTAAAGTGAATCTTTTTGCAGGATACGTATTATTTTCTTTTATATTTTTTAAAACATTTTCCACAAACTTATCACTAAATTTAACTTGTGAATCTTTTTTTATTTCATTATATATAGTATATTCTATATGAGGTGGAGTAGTATTTACTATATAAACTGGAAAAAGATTTTCTATAGGTTTGTTTACAAGTGCATATTGATATAGTGAAGCATCTACAATAACACCCCGGTATATATTAAAACAATGGGCAAAACTTCTACTGTAGTGTTCATTTATGTAGATACGCAATATACCTTGCATAGCAGGAACATCCATATCTTCATGTTTGCAAATTTGATATATAAGGGAAGCTATTAAAGGACCGTTATTTGAAATAGTATATTTATTAATGCAATATTTACATACATTTTCTAAAAAAGTTTTCTCAGAAATGTTCATATCTATTATCATCTCCTAATTTTGAAATCTAATATATTTATTAAATCATATTTTGATATGTAAATAAACAAGTTTTTATGAAATTTTAAAAAAGGTAATTTGCATAAAACTGCTTGAAATCAGTAGCTAGCGTAATAGTTATTCTTTTAGCATACATTAAGTAAGCAAAATTGATATACAATAATTATGTATAATTATTACAAATATTCAATATTATATTAAAAAAAGTGCTTTGTTTTAAGTATAAAGTAAAAAATCAAACATAAATGCAACAAAAATTGTTAATTTTTTATATCAATAATTTTTATTATATTATTTTAATTAAATTTTTCACATGTATAATTAAAAGTAAGATAGAGATATTTAGGATATTTTAGTATATTTATTTAGATAAAAAATATGTATACAAGATTAGAAAAAAATTATAACACATAATAGTTACATTGAATGTAATACTGTTCGATATCGATACAGATAAAAAAATTTTGTAATACAGAAGAAAAAAATATAAATTTGTGGTATAATATAAAATATAATAATTTAGATTTACACCCCGTGAAAACGCTAACAAATAAATAGGGAGATGTATTATATGAAAAGAGAATCGGAGGGTATTGTAATTGAAATAAGTGAAAGTATTGCAAAAGTAAGAGCTAGTAGACACGGAGACTGTAAAAGCTGTGGTGCTTGTCCTGGTGATAATGCTATAGTTGTAGATGCCAAGAATCCGGTTGGAGCAAAACCTGGTCAACATGTTGTGTTTGAAATAAAGGATGCAAATATGTTATGGGCTGCCTTTATTGTATATATATTACCGCTTATTGGAATTTTTATAGGCGCATTAATAGGAACATGGATAGGTGGAAAATTAGGTCATTCTTTAAGGGAGTTTCAAATAGGTGGGGGAGTAATATTTTTTATTATATCGTTGATATATATAAAAATATTTGATAGGTCTACAAGCAAAAATGAGAATACAAAGCCAGTAATCACAAAGATATTGTATTGAGTAATTTGTGTACAAATTTTAATTAATAGGAGTAGCTTTTAAAGTTAACTGACATTTAATAGATAAATTGTCATTATATATTATTTTCTATAGTATATAATTTTATAATGGATTATGGAAAATTCTATAATCTGTTATAAAAATTATGTTTATATTTATTTTGCAGTTTCGTATATATACATGCTGTAAAAATTATTGAAAGAGGTGTTTAAGAGTGTTAAAAAGTTTTCGAGGTGGAGTACACCCGGATGATAGCAAAAAGTACACAGCTAATAAACCTATAGAAATAGCACCTATACCAGACAAGGTGTTTATTCCCGTTAGACAGCATATAGGTGCTCCTACATCTCCTGTAGTACAAAAAGGAGATGAGGTAAAAAAGGGACAACTTATTGCGAAGAGTGATGCTTTTGTTTCAGCCAATATATATGCATCTACTTCTGGAAAGGTTGTAGATATAGGAGATTACCCACATCCTGGTTTTGGAAAATGTCAAGCTATAGTTATTGAAAAAGATGGAAAAGATGATTGGGTAGAAGGAATACCAACTTCACGTAATTGGAAAGAGCTAAGTGTAAAAGAAATGCTTGAAATAATAAGAGAGGCAGGCATTGTAGGAATGGGAGGCGCAACTTTTCCTGTTCATGTTAAGCTTGCACCACCACCAGATAAAAAAGTAGATGTTTTTATTTTAAATGGTGCAGAGTGTGAACCTTATTTAACTGCAGATTATAGGTCAATGTTGGAAAATTCAGACAATGTAGTTGCTGGAGTTCAAATAATTATGAAAATCCTTAATGTGGAAAAGGCATTTGTGGGTATTGAAGATAATAAACCAGATGCTATAGAAGCTATGAAAAAAGCTTTTGAAGGTACAAAAGTGCAAGTAGTAG
This sequence comes from Clostridium sp. AWRP, assembly GCF_004006395.2. Lineage (NCBI taxonomy): Bacteria > Bacillati > Bacillota > Clostridia > Eubacteriales > Clostridiaceae > Clostridium > Clostridium sp. AWRP. Next base: position 1,241,995 of record NZ_CP029758.2, read on the forward strand.
GCCTTCCCACTAAGTATCCCCAGGGTGCTGAAAAAATGCTTATAAATGTTTTGACAGGTAGAGAAGTTCCATCAGGTGGATTGCCTGCAGATGTAGGTGCGGTTGTTCAAAATGTAGGCACATGCATAGCAATAAGTGATGCAGTGGAGAGAGGAATTCCACTTATACAGAGGGTTACAACTATAAGTGGAGGCGCTATTAAAGAGCCTAAAAATATATTAGTTAGAATTGGAACTACATTTAAAGATGCCATTGATTTTTGTGGGGGATTTAAGGAGGAACCAGTTAAAATAATCTCAGGTGGACCTATGATGGGATTTGCTCAATCAAATTTGGATGTTCCAATAATGAAGGGTTCATCAGGAATACTTGGTTTAACTAAAAATGATGTAAATGATGGAAAAGAATCTTCTTGCATTAGATGTGGCAGATGCCTAAAAGCTTGTCCTATGCACTTAAATCCAAGTATGTTAAGCCTCCTTGGACAAAAAGGTTTATATCAAGAGGCTAAGGAAGAGTATAATCTTTTGGATTGTGTAGAATGTGGCAGCTGTGTGTATACATGTCCTGCTAAACGAAAAATTGTACAGTATATTAGATATTTAAAATCAGAAAATAGAGCTGCAGGGGAAAGAGAAAAAGCTAAAGCAGCTAAGGCTAAAGAAAGGAAAGAAAAAGAAGAGGTCTTAAAATAATAAAGGAGTGATAATAAAATGGCGGAAGCACAGATAAAGAAAAATATTTTTACTATTTCGTCATCACCTCATGTTCGTTGTGATGAATCTGTTTCTAAGATAATGTGGAGTGTCTGTTTAGCACTAACTCCAGCTGCGATTTTTGGTGTATTTAATTTTGGCATTCATGCTTTAGAAGTAATTATAACAGGAATTATAGCTGCTGTAGTTACGGAGTACTTTGTAGAAAAAGTTAGAAATAAACCTATAACTATTACAGATGGAAGTGCTTTTTTAACAGGACTTTTACTTTCTATGTGTTTACCCCCTGATATTCCACCTTATATGGTAGCTATAGGATCCTTTATAGCAATAGCAATAGCTAAACATTCTATGGGAGGACTTGGTCAGAACATATTTAATCCAGCTCATATTGGAAGAGCTGCGCTAATGGTTTCCTGGCCTGTAGCAATGACAACATGGTCAAAATTAAGTGCCAGTGGTGTAGATGCTGTAACAACAGCAACTCCTCTTGGAATTTTAAAGCTTCAAGGTTATTCAAAATTGCTTGAGACTTTTGGAGGCCAGGGAGCACTTTATAAGGCAATGTTCTTAGGTACTAGAAATGGAAGTATAGGAGAGACTTCTACAATATTACTTGTTTTAGGTGGACTTTATCTAATATATAAAAAATATGTTAACTGGCAGATTCCAGTAGTAATGATTGGTACTGTAGGAATACTTACCTGGGCTTTTGGAGGAACTACGGGACTTTTTACAGGTGATCCTGTATTTCATATGATGGCAGGCGGACTTGTAATTGGAGCTTTCTTTATGGCTACTGATATGGTAACAATTCCTATGACTATTAAAGGGCAGGTTATTTTTGCATTAGGTGCAGGTGCGCTTACATCACTTATAAGATTAAAAGGTGGTTATCCAGAAGGCGTATGTTATTCAATATTACTTATGAATGCAGTTACCCCTTTAATAGATAAGTTTACACAGCCAGTTAAATTTGGGACAAGGAGGTAAGCTTTGATGGCTAAAGATAAAGATCAAAATAGTATTTTTGCAATTACTAAAAACTTAACCATTACATGTTTTATATCTGGAATTATAATAGCTGCGGTTTATTATATAACATCACCAGTAGCAGCACGAAAACAGGTTCAAATACAAAATGATACCATGAGAGTTTTAGTCAATAATGCTGATAAATTTAGTAAAGTAAATGGTAAAAAGGATTGGTATGCAGCTCAAAAGGGAAACAAGACTATTGCATATGTTGTACCTGCAGAAAGTAAAGGTTATGGTGGAGCTATAGAGTTATTGGTAGCTGTTACTCCAGAAGGAAAAGTAATAGATTTCAGTATTGTATCCCATAATGAAACTCCGGGACTTGGAGCAAATGCTTCAAAAGATTCTTTTAGGGGACAGTTTAAGGATAAAAAGGCAGATGCTTTAACGGTTGTAAAAGATAAGTCTAACACTAAAAACATTCAAGCCATGACAGGAGCTACAATTACGTCAAAAGCTGTAACTAAAGGAGTTAAAGAAGCTGTTGTACAAGTTACTACGTTTACGGGAGGTAAGTAATTATGAAGAATTTGTGGAATATATTTAAAAAAGGATTGATTGCAGAAAACCCCATATTCGTACTTGCACTTAGTTTGTGTCCAGCACTGGCAACTACAAGTACAGCTATAAACGGATTTACTATGGGTATTTGTGTTTTATTTGTTATAACTTCTAATAACACTGTGGTTTCTATAATTAAGAATGTTGTAAATCCTAAGGTACGTGTACCTGTATACATTACTTGTATAGCAACTATAGTTACAGTAGTGGAGCTTGTTATGCAGGCTTATGCGCCTCTATTATATAAACAATTGGGAATTTATTTAGCATTGGTAGTTGTATTTGCTATAATACTTGCCCGTGCAGAGACGTTTGCATCTAAAAATCCTGTAGTTCCTTCTTTCTTTGATGGACTTGGAATGGGATGTGGGTTTACTTTAGCACTTGTTATAATAGGAATGATACGTGAACTATTTGGATCAGGAACTATATTTGGTATGCATGTATTTGGGGCTTCATATAATCCAGCTTTGATTATGATACTTCCACCTGGAGGATTTATACTCATAGGATATTTAGTTGCTATAGTAAAAGTTTATAACCAACATATGGAGAAAATTAAAATGCAAAAATTAGAAAAAGCAAATGGAGGTGAAGCATAATGGCATCTTACCTTACTCTTTTCATAAGTGCAGTAGTTGTAAATAACTATGTTTTAACAAGGTTTTTGGGACTTTGTATATTCTTTGGGGTTTCTAAAAATTTAAATGCATCTGTAGGTATGGGTATGGCTGTTACTTCTGTTATTACTATGAGTTCAATATTGGCCTGGGTAGTATATCATTTTGTACTTATACCATTTAATTTAACTTTCTTGAAGACAGTAGTTTTTGTACTTCTTATTGCCAGTTTTGTACAGCTTTTGGAGACTATTATTAAAAAGCAGGCACCAGCCCTATATAATATGTGGGGAATATACCTTCTTTTAATAGCTACAAACTGTATTGTACTTGCTGTACCTATATTAAATGCTGATTCTAACTTTAACTTTTTACAAAGTGTTGTTAATGCGATAGGATCTGGGCTGGGCTTTGCTATGGCTATAATTTTGATGGCAAGCCTTAGAGAAAAATTGAGATTAGCAGATGTACCTAAACCGTTAGAAGGTCTTGGAGTAGCTTTTATTTTAGCAGGAATGTTAGCCCTAGCTTTCCTTGGTTTTTCAGGTATGATTTCTATATAGAAAGGAGCTAATAAAATGAATACCGTAATTATGATTTTAGTTGTAATGACTGTTATAGGTCTTATATTTGGACTTGTTTTAGCCTATGTAAATAAAAGATTTGCAATGGAAGCTAACCCACTTGTAGAATTAGTAGAAGATGTACTTCCAAAAGGCCAATGTGGAGGATGTGGATTTGCAGGATGTAAAGCTTATGCAGAAGCTGTTGTTTTAGATGAGAGTGTACCTCCAAATCTTTGTGTACCTGGAAAAGCATCAGTTGCAGAACAGGTGGCAAAGTTAACTGGTAAATCTGCTCCACCTATTGAACCTAGAGTTGCATATGTGAGATGTGGCGGAGATTGTACAAAGGCAGTTAAAAGTTTTGAATATGAAGGTATACATGATTGTGTAGCTGCAAATTTGCTTGAAGGTGGACCTAAAGCTTGTAAATATGGATGTCTTGGATTTGGGACATGTGTAAAGAGCTGTCCTTTTGGAGCTATGGCAATGGGTTCAAATGGACTTCCAATAATTGATACAGATATATGTACAGGTTGTGGTACCTGTGTAAGTGCGTGTCCAAAACAGGTACTTGGATTTAGGCCTGTAGGTTCTAAAGTAATGGTTAATTGTAATTCTAAAAACAAAGGTGGAGTTGTACGTAAGGCATGCAGTGTAGGATGTCTTGGATGTGGATTGTGCGCTAAAAATTGTACAAATGATGCCATTAAAGTAGAGAACAATCTGGCAGTAGTAGACCAAAGTATTTGTGCATCATGCAGTGAAGCTACCTGTCTTGCTAAATGTCCTACAGGAGCTATTAAGGCTATTGTAAGCGGTACAGACTTACAACAGCAGAGCAAGAATGAAGCTGCTGCAAATTCATAATTGTAGTGGAGCAAAGTTTAAATTTGCTAATATTAATAATATAATTAGAGTAATGTAAAAAATGTGCTGAGATTTTACAGCACATTTTTTTATATCTATGTGGAGTTATTTGTTTTTTAATTCTTTAAACATAGGAATTTTATATAAGTTATTAGTTAGAAATTTGACGCACCAACCTATAAAGTATCCCGTGATTATAGCAGAGATTAAAAGTACCGGTAAATATATATATATCCTAAAATCTTGAATTACTATAGAAGCTACTAAAAGTTGACCTATATTGTGAAATATTGCCCCGCATATGCTTATAGTCCATAGACTTAAAGAATCTTTAAAGTATTTGTATAGAAGAATCATAACTATGTTACTTAAAATTCCTCCAGCTATGCTGAACATAAAGGTAGACATTGTCCCACCGAACATAGATCCTAGAAGCGTCCTTAAAAACATAATTAGTAAGGCTTCTTTCCATCCTATAAGTATAAGTGCAGCTAGGGAAATTGTATTTGCAAGTCCTAACTTTATTCCAGGAAATAAAACTGGAACTTGAGCTTCTATTATGTATATGACTAGAGCTATGCTTGTTAGAAAGCTTAAAAAAACCATTTTCCTTGTTTTATTCATAATCACACCTTAATTTAAATATAATTTTAACTAGATATATCATCATATTTAGAATTATTCCCATCTATTTTAATTATTAATTTATGGGGAAGACATATAATACTTTGACCTGGTTCGGATATCCATCCGGTTTTTACACAAATTTTATCAGGGCAATCTGCGTCTTTTATGCGTATTTTACCATTTTCTATTTCTATCAAATTATAGTGAGATTTATTGTATTTTACTGTAAGTTCTTTTGTGCTTTTTATTTTAGTTAAGTCTATTGTATTTATAATTTTACCATCTTGTTTTATTACGGCTATTTTATGTGAACCCTTTACATATGAATGGTATATAAATACTCCAGCACAACTTGCAATTATTAGTATTAAAATTAATATTGCAGCAATCTTATCCCCTTTTTTCATACAAACACTCCCATACTTTGTATAATTACAGAAAATTGAGTGGTAACCTCTCTATGATTTTACTATAACAAAAGGGCATTTACAATGTTACTGTAGTAAAAACTTAAATTTTAGTGTGATAAATTATTAGAGCATCTGTAAATAGAATTAAATTTATAGAAGTTCCTGAAAATTCAAAGAGATTGAAGTTAGATAATGCTTGTAATAATGGTAGAACAGAAGCTGGGATATTAATCTCCCATAAACAGAATTGATAATTTCTTAAGAAAGGGTATTAAGGTATAGCATTTTTAATGTGCTATACCAATATATTGTTTTTAATGTAAATAACTGTTGCCATCTAGAGGAATTAGAACTTGAAGTTTAGGATCACGTGATACATTGCCTACGGCATATACACTGTAAAATCTGTTTGGAATAATTCTGATATTTGGAATGTAAAGAACTTTTTTACCAGAATCAGAGGTAAATACTTCTAATGTGTATTTGCCAGGACTTACAGGAAGATATTTAGTAATTCCTTTATAGGATACGTTTGAAAATAATACATTTCCATTAGGCAATTTTATATCCACACTGGGTGCATCTGGGGAAAGATGAACAAATCTTATAAAAGATTTACCTGGTATCTTAGGACGTCTTACATCTTCTATAGATAGTAAATCCATATTTGGATAATTGCCTATAGAAGATATAGTAAATATTTTCCCAGCAGGTATAGGTATCCTTTTATCCAAAATGGGATTTAAATTATTTCCCGATGGGAAAATTTTTATGTTGTACACTCCTGAAGGTACACTTACATAATCAGAGAAAGATTTATAGGTTAAATTTTTGAAGATACGTCTATCGTTTAAATACACATCTACTGCAGGAGAATTAGGACTGGCATTTAAAAACCTTATATAAGAAATAGGATCTATTTCGGGCATTCTGTAAAAACTTTCATAGCTGTAATAAGGGCAAATAAACATTACAGTCACCTTTCATTAAATTGATACACTAATAATATATGTGTATTTTAGTATCTGTGATACAATAATAAAGTATTTTAATACTCATTGAAAATATATTTCCCCAAATAATATAAATTTAATGAAGCAGGTACTTTGCTCATATCTACATAATCTACAGGATAATTTCCGTCCCACGGATATATTGATAGATATTTTTCGTTATATACGTTTATCACCAGTTTTTCTTTATTAAAAGTAAAATAAATTATGTAGGCAGTTTTTTGTGGAAGGTCTTTTGGCTTATTTATAAAACTGGTCTTATTTAGATACTTTAACATGTTTTTTATATCTGTAATATTTTCATCTTTTAGTTCGATTTCGTTGTGAAAATTATTTTCTTCTATAATGCATTTTAAAGAGGAGGACATAGTAAGATTTTTAGCAAGTAAATTGGTATAATAAAAGTTGTTAGGTTTTTTTGTAGAAAACATATAATTATCTAATTTATAACTGCATCCTGAGAATGCAATAATTATAATTAAAAGTGTACTTAAAAACATAAAAATTTTTTTCATTTATATCACCTGACAAAAGTATTCTAGATAAAGTTATGTTTGTATTTTGCAGTTTATACCATATAAGATAAAAATTAAAGAATTATATAAAAAATTTTCATAGTTAAAAGGAGAGATGTGATACCAATGAATTATAAAATAATTGCAATGGATATGGATGGTACTCTTTTAAATGATGATAAATCTATATCGAAATATAATGAAGAAATGATATATAAAGCGATGAAATCAGGTGTTAAGGTGGTTATATCGTCTGGCAGACTTCCTGTAACATTAGGATTTTATATAGATACAGTATTTAAAAATCAGCCTGTAATATGCTGTAATGGGGCTATAGTACTGGATGAAAATAAAAATATTATAAAATCCAATTTATTAGACAAAGAAGCTATTTTAAAAGTTATAGACATTTTAAGAGAAAAAAAAGATACATATTATCATTTTTACAGTGATAATATACTATATAGTGAAAGAGTTAGTCATGCTACAAGAAAGTTTTATAAATTTAATGAGAATATGGATAGAGATTTTAGATTGGAAATAAAGATTATAAAAGATTCTAAAGAGTTTATACAAAATAATGGTTCGTGTATAAATAAAATGGTAGTAATAGATAAGGATATAGATTATTTAAATGAGTTGAGAGAAAAGATAAATGAGGTATCTAAAATTGATACTACAAAATCAGACATACATAACATTGAAATAATCAGTAAAGGCGTTTCTAAGGGGAGTGGATTGAAGTTTTTGGCGGAATATTACCACATATCTATAGATGAGTGTATAGCTGTGGGAAATGATGAAAATGATGAAAGTATGATAAAAGAAGCAGGTCTTGGAATTGCTGTGGCTAATGCCAGGGAATTTTTGAAAAAATCTGCAGATTATGTGACAGAAAAGGATAATAATAATGGAGCAATAGGGGAAGTTATAAAAAAATTTATCTGAAAGCTATAATGTAATTGTATTTAATATAGTTTTATTATTCTGAATTGTATTAGGAGTGATATTTTTGGAAGAAAAAAAACAAATTCAAACTAGATTGAAAAAGATAGAGGGACAGATAAAGGGTATTGAGAAAATGATTGAAAATGATATGTGTTGTAAGGATGTTTTAATACAAATTGCAGCAGTGAGAGCAGCAGTAAACAAAGTGGGAGGGTTGATGATACAAAATTATGCAAAAACTTGTCTTTTTGAAGAAGGGGACACGAGATGTAAAAGTGAAAAAATAGAGTCCTTAGTATCAACCCTTACTATGTTTTTAAAATAGAGATAGCTGTACTTAACAATGGAATTTAAATTTTTTGTTCTTAAACAATTTCTTCTTAAAAAGTGAAGAAGCTTTAAAGACAGAGGATACAAAAAATACACCTACAGCTATAGTTCCTGCAGTAGCTAGTGTTTTAAGACCGGTTGACAGGGAAGCATTTATATTTCCCTGTATAGATTGAAGCATTGTGTTATACATACCTCCTCCAGGTACTAGTGGAATAATTGCTCCTATGACGAAAGTTGTTACAGGTGTTTTTAGTATACGAGCCATTATTTCAGAATAAGTAGATGCAAATACTGAAGCTATGAAAAAGCAAACTGCACTTGAAAAATTTATGTGGGAGGAACTAATTAAATATACAAACCAGGTTAATCCACCTCCAAGAGAAGTAAATATTAAGTTTTTACCTCGTACATTCTCTAATATATTAAAACCAAGGGTGGCAATTAAAGTATATACAGAATTTATTATTATACTTGTTATCATAATTTAAACCCTCCTAAAATAATCCACAATCGCAATATAACACCAGTACCTGCTGCAATTGCTACTGCAACTAAAAAGGCTTCTAGTCCCCTTGAAATTCCCGAGATTAAATCTCCTGATATTGTATCTCTTATAGCATTAGTTATTGCAAGACCAGGGACTAATAGCATAATAGAACTTATTATTATGGTATTGGTATGGGATGCTATATGAAGTTTAGTACACATAAGTGCTATTAAGGTAGCAGTAGCTCCACATATTATGTTTATGAAAAATTCATTTGTCTGAAGAGAATTAAGGCCTGTAGAAATTAGGCTTATAAAGCAGCCTATAATAAAAGATATTATAAAATCTACTATAGTACCTCCATAGGCTAAACAAAGAAAACTTACGGCAACTCCAGAGAACAGAACATTTGCTCTAAAAGGATAAGGTTTCACTGAATCTATTTTAGATAACTTGTTTTCAATTGAATCTAAAGTATAGCATTGGTCTTTAATATGTCTGGAAATATTGTTTACTTGAGATATCTTTTCTAGGTTTAAGGTTCTTTGTTTTACTCTTTTTACAATGGATATAGTTTGATTATATTCATCTGATGCTGAAACTATAATTACATTTAAAGTTACAAAAGCATCTACATCATATATGTTATAACTTTTACATATTCTGGTTATAGTTTCTTCTACCCTATATATTTCAGCTCCACTTTTTAGCATTATTTTTCCCGCATAAGCAGCTAAATTTATTATTCTATTTATATCCATGCCCAATCTCCTCATACAAAAAATAAACTATGCATTTATATAGCATAAAAATTTTATCATCTTATAGCAATAATGGCAACACTGGAATATTAAAAACTATACTTGTGTAAAAGGAATTTATAAAGTAATATATTAATAAAGTTAAGCACTAGACAGTATAATTCTTTATTATAGGTAATTATACTGAAAATTTTTTGAAAAAGGAGAGAAAAAAATGGATTTTAGTAGCCTTAAAAATGGAGACAATGCTGTTTATGAAATAATCAAAGAAGAGTATAAAAGACAGGAAGATGGTATAGAACTTATTGCATCAGAAAATTTTACTAGTAAAGCTGTAATGGAAGCAATGGGTTCTTTTCTTACAAATAAATATGCTGAAGGGTATCCTGGAAAAAGATATTATGGAGGATGCTTTGTAGTCGATAAAGTTGAAAATTTAGCTAAAGAGAGAATGAAAGAACTATTTGGAGGAGAACACTTTAACGTTCAGCCTCATTCAGGGTCACAGGCTAACATGGCAGTTTACATGTCAGTTTTGAAACCAGGGGATACAGTTATGGGAATGAATTTAAGTCATGGGGGTCATTTAACTCATGGAAGTAAAGTTAGTTTTTCAGGAAAATTATATAATTTTGTTTCTTATGGGTTAAGCAAAGAAACAGAGAGAATTGACTATGATATGATAAGGGAACTGGCACTTAAACATAGACCTAAGATGATAGTTTCTGGAGCAAGTGCCTATTCAAGGGAAATAGATTTTAAGATAATAAAAGATATATGTGATGAAATTGGAGCTTATATGATGGTAGATATGGCTCATATTGCAGGATTAGTTGCAGCAGGAAAGCACATGTCGCCAGTACCTTATGCAGACTTTGTTACCACTACTACACATAAGACACTTAGAGGACCTAGGGGAGGAGCTATAATTTGCAAAGAGAAATATGGTAAAGATCTTGATAAAACTATATTTCCGGGCATACAAGGGGGACCTTTAATGCATATTATAGCAGCTAAAGCAGTTTGTTTTGGTGAAGCATTAAAAACTGAATATAAAGAATACATAGACCAGGTTATTAAAAATGCGAAAATTTTGGGAGAAGAACTTGTAAAATATGGATTCAGACTTGTAAGTGGTGGAACTGACAATCATCTTCTTTTAGTGGATCTCACCAATAAAAACATAACAGGAAAGGACACTGAGGAAATCCTAGAAAAAGTGGGCATAACAGTAAATAAAAATGCAGTTCCTTTTGATAAATTGGGGGCAAATATTACAAGTGGAATTAGGATAGGCACTCCGGCGGCAACTACAAGAGGCTTTAAAGAAGAGGAAATGAAGAAAATAGCTTATTTTATAAACAGTGCCGTAGAGAACAGAGATGGTGATCTTTCTAAAATTAAGGAAGAAGTAGTTGAACTATGTCATAAGTTTCCACTATATAGTGTAAATTTGTAAATAAACAAAAGCTTTTATATCTTTAGCACAATGTAATAACTAATTACAGGCATGTCAAGAATACCTTTAAAAAAGAATATTTTTGACATGCTATTTTTAGTTACTTGATTCTTTCGTCATATATTATTTAAATTTACTGTGTTTTTTACAATATCAATAAGTGGAAAGGTGTATAATAATTGATTTGTGTGGCTAATTTCACATACAGTAAATATCACATAAGGCTTAATATATTTTCACCTAGAACTAATTGTTTTTGACCATTATCTTTAATTACTGCTTCTATCATAGTTCTTGATGCTAGAGGATTTCCCCAGGGAGCATCCGAACTAAATAGAACTCTTTCTGGAAGTTCTTCCACGGCTAACTTTAATGCAATAGTTGCATAAACTGCAGATGTATCTAAATATATATTATTTATTTCCTTGGCAATTTCAATAGTATCAAGCCAATTGAGTCCTCCCATATGGCCAAGTATTACAGGTATATTTGGATTTGTTTTAGCTAAATTTGCTATACCTTTTATGTCACTTAAAGTTAAAGGACTAAAGGTGTGAATCCATATAGGCATTGGCTTAAAATTGTTCATTGAGTTGAATACATTTTTAAGTAAGTTTATATTACCAGAAGCAAGAGTAAATTCACCAATACCTATAAAGTTGTTTTTTACAATTTGATTTTCAATAAAATGGCTGGTCTCATCTTCTGAAATACCAACTGGGATACTTCCAAAGCCCTTGAATCTTTCAGGATTGCTTTTTATAACTGAAGCTAATTCTTTATTTATGGTTTTTCTTGATTCTAAAGAATTTATATTTCCACTTAAGATATTGTTTAAAGCTAATATGCCATTTTTAACTTCAGATGTTGTTTTTGCATCTTCAGGGTGTATTGATGTAGCAAATAAAATAGTTAAATCAACTTTTGCTTCGTCCATTATTTTAATTTGTTTTTCAGTAGGTAGCATTACATGTTCGTGACTGTCTATAATCATTTTAATCTATCCCTTCTATATATTGTATATAAAGAGGATAAACCTTAGAGTTGACTCTAAGTCAATGGTGATTCTAAAATTTTTTTATAAATATTTCTTCTATCTATAGAAGCATTAATTAGTATGTCCAATTCTTCTCTTTCCTTTTTTAGCTTTTGTATGTGAGTGTCCAATATATTTAATCTTTTCTGAATTATATTATGTACATTTAAACCATTTTTAAAATCTTTTATCATACAGCCTTCTTTAATGATTTCCTTGATATCATCAAGTGACATTCCTATTTTTTTGAAAAATATCAAACACTCCAGATATTTTATATCTGATTCTGTAAAGGTTCTAACTCCGTTTTTGTCTCTTTTTAACCATGGTAAAAATCCTATCTTTTCATAATATCTTATGGTATAAGATGTGAGACCTGTTGCATTTGAAACATCTTTTATGGAATAATATTTCACTATAATTACCAACCTTTCTGATATTTCAATTATATAATAGTTTGTTAAATACTCAACTAATATATTGTTTAAAATTGAAATAATATTTTATTATGTTTGTACATACAATTTATATTAAAGGAAGTATAGTGGGGAGGATATTATCATGATAAAAAGGGGAAGTTTAATTGAAGTGGAAAATACAAAATATTATGATGACGGGCAAATAATTAAGGTATTTTCAAGAGGTGCATGTTTAAGAGATTGTGAGATGGGAGAACAGGCAGAAATAATTACTTTTACAGGACACGTAATTAAAGGTATAGTTTCTCAAAACAAGTGCTTTTATAATAGACATTATAACTTAGGTAAAAATGTAAAGGAAGTATTATCAATTAGGATTCATTAAAGATAAATAAATTAGCATAGCAGCTAGCTATTTTTTAATATGATTAATGTAAAATATAATAACAACTTATAACTATATTATTCACAATGGTATATATATATGATATAATGTGTACGAACTATTATGACAAAAATGCAAAAAACGTTCGAAAAATAAGTAATGAGGAGAGAGTACAATGAGTGTTAAAAGACTATTTGTAGAGAAAAAAAAAGGATTTGACATAGAAGCTCAAGGCCTTATGAAAGATATTAGAGAAAGCCTTAATATTCATGATTTAGAAAATATAAGAGTAGTAAATCGTTATGATATAGAAAATATTGATGATAGTGAATATGAAAGATCAAAGTATATAATATTTTCAGAGAAAACTGTAGATGAAATATATGAAGAAGAATTACAAGCTGAAACGAATGCTAAGATTTTTGCCGTAGAATATCTTCCAGGTCAGTATGACCAAAGAGCTGACTCTGCATCTCAATGTATTCAAATATTAACCCAGAGTGAGAAAACTCAGGTTAAATCTTCAAAATTATACTTACTTTATGGAAACATATCTAAAGAACAATTTATGAAAATAAAAAATTATTGTATAAATCCAGTAGATTCCAGAGAAGCTTCTTTGGAAAAAATAGATCATTTAAGTGAAAAATTAGACGCACCTTCTTCTGTAAAAATTTTGGATGGATTCATAGAAAAAAGTGATGATGATTTAAAGGATATTTTAAATTCACTTGGTCTTGCTATGAGTTTGGAAGATTTGATTTTTTGCAGAAATTATTTTAAAGAAGAAAAGAGAAATCCTACAATAACTGAAATTAAAGTTATAGACACATATTGGTCAGATCACTGCAGACATACTACTTTTACTACCGAATTAAGTAAAGTATCCATAGAAGACGGAAAATTTTCTAAACCTATAAAGAAATCCTATGAAAATTACTTAAATTTAAGAGATGAGATATATGGGGAAAACAAAAAAACTGAATGTCTTATGGATCTAGCTATTATTGGAATGAAAAAGCTTAGAAAAGATGGTAAATTAAAGGACCTAGACGAATCAGATGAAATAAATGCCTGCAGCGTAGTTGTAGATGCTGATATAAATGGAAAAACTGAAAAATGGCTCGTAATGTTTAAAAATGAAACTCATAATCATCCTACAGAGATAGAACCTTTTGGAGGAGCGGCAACTTGTCTTGGAGGAGCAATTCGAGATCCTCTTTCTGGAAGATCCTATGTGTATCAAGCTATGAGAGTTACGGGAAGTGGTGATCCTAGAACTAAAATAGGAGACACTATAAAAGGAAGGCTTCCTCAGAAAAAAATAACTTTAGGAGCAGCTTCGGGATACAGTTCTTATGGGAATCAAATAGGTCTTGCAACAGGTATGGTTTCTGAAATATATGATGAAGGCTATAGGGCAAAGAGAATGGAAATAGGTGCTGTAATAGGTGCAGCTCCGTTTGAAAATGTAAAAAGGGAAGAACCAAAACCCTCTGATGTGGTAATACTGTTAGGAGGAAGAACTGGAAGAGATGGATGTGGAGGAGCAACTGGATCTTCTAAGAAACATACAGAAACGTCACTTATTACCTCAGGAGCTGAAGTGCAAAAAGGTAATCCTGTTACAGAAAGAAAAATTCAAAGACTTTTTAGAAAATTAAAAGTCAGCAAGATGATAAAAAGATGTAATGATTTTGGTGCAGGTGGAGTTTCTGTAGCTATAGGAGAACTTACAAGCGGACTTAAAATAAATTTGGATTTAGTTCCTAAAAAATATGAAGGATTGGATGGAACAGAACTTGCAATATCGGAGTCTCAAGAACGTATGGCTGTAGTTGTATCAAAGGAAGATGAAAATAAATTTATAGAATATGCATCAGAAGAAAATCTTGAAGCTACTACAGTAGCAGAAGTTACAGAAGACGAGAAACTTAAAATGTATTGGAAGGGAAAACTTATTTTAGATTTAAGCAGAGAATTTTTAGACACTAATGGAGTTAGGGCAACTACGGAAGTTGTTATAAAAGCCCCGGAAGAAAGTGGTTATTTTGAGAGCAGCAAGCAGTACAAGAATATGAATGACGGTGAGATTTTAAATAAGTGGATTGAAACACTAAAGGATTTAAATGTATGCAGCCAAAAAGGACTTGTAGAGAGATTTGATAGCACAATAGGTGCTTCTACTGTATTTATGCCTTTTGGAGGAAAGTATCAAGATACACCAATAGAAGCTATGGCTGCAAAATTGCCAGTATTAGATGGTAAAACAAATACTGCTACTTTAATGAGTTTTGGATATAATCCAGATATAGCTAAGTGGAGTCAATTCCATGGAGCTTTGTATGCAGTAGTTGAATCCGTAGCTAAAATTGCAGTTTCAGGTGGAGATGTTAATAGTATAAAGTTAACTTTTCAGGAGTACTTTGAAAGACTAGGTAAAGAACCTATTAGATGGGGAAAGCCACTTTCTGCTCTTTTAGGAGCATTACATGCTCAGCGAGGTTTTGAAATAGCAGCAATAGGTGGAAAAGACAGTATGTCTGGAAGTTTTAAAGATATGGATGTACCACCTACTTTAGTATCTTTTGCTGCAGCACTTGGGGAGGCAGATAAACTTGAGTCTCCTGAATTTAAAGGATACAGAAATAATGTAATACTTTTGAAAGCTTCTAAAGATGAATTTGAGTTACCATATTTTGAAGAACTTAAAAAAATGTATAGTGTTGTAAGCTATATGGTAAGAAAAGGAGAAATATTAGCAGCTTCTACTGTTAAAACAGGAGGAATATGTGAAGCTGTAAGTAAAATGAGTTTTGGAAATAGGATAGGAATGAAATTTACAGAACCTATGAAGGGCGAAGAAATTTTTGCTCCAGATTACGGCTCGATAGTTGTGGAAATGGATCCATCTGTAAACTTTGAAAAGAGCTTTAAAGGGCTTTCTTATAAGATTCTTGGTGTTACCCAAAAAGAACAAAGTATCAGTGTAAATGGAATTAAAATTAATATTTCAGATATGGTAGGATATTGGGGAAAAACTTTGGAAAGTATATTCCCTACATATACTGAAGTTGAAAATAAAAAAATAAAGTTTGAGCGTTTTGAAAGCAGACATAAAAATTCTCCAGTTGTGAAAGCTTCTGTACCTAAGGTTATTATACCTGTATTTCCTGGAACCAATTGTGAGTATGATTTGGGAAGGGCTTTTAAAAATGCAGGAGCAGAAGTTGATACTGTTGTAATTAAAAATTTAACTGGAAATCAGATAGAAGAGTCAGTGGATAGAATAGTGAGTGGAATAAATTCATCTCAAATTATAATGCTTCCAGGTGGATTTAGTGCAGGAGATGAACCAGATGGATCAGGAAAATTTATTGCTACTTTTTTCAGAAATCCTAAAATAGCAGAAGCTGTAATGGAGCTTTTAAATAAGAGAGATGGACTTATACTTGGAATATGCAATGGCTTTCAGGCACTTATAAAATTGGGACTGTTACCTTTTGGAGAAATAAGGGATATAGATGAGTCATGTCCTACTCTTACTTATAATAAAATAGGAAGACATGTATCCTGTATAGTAAATACTAGAATTGTTTCAAACCTATCTCCATGGTTTAGCAATGTATCTGTAGGGGATGTACATTCAATACCTGTTTCCCATGGAGAAGGAAGATTTATAGCAAGTGATTCCGTAATTAAAAATTTAAAAGATAAAGGTCAAATAGCTACACAGTATGTAGATTTTCAAGGAAATCCAAGTTATGACATAAAGTTTAATCCAAATGGATCATGTTTTGCTGTAGAAGGTATAACAAGTCCTGATGGAAGAATACTAGGGAAGATGGGACATTCAGAAAGAATTGGAAAAAGTGTTATAAAAAATGTTCCGGGAGTAAAAGACCAAAAGTTATTTGAAGCAGGTGTAAATTACTTTAAATTATAGGTATAGTGATAGACATATAGACTAGTCCTAATATAATTAAGAAGCCTAAGGTACTTTTAACAGCAGCCGTAGGCATTCTTAATTTGTTAATTACTTATAGTTTTAATATCTTTTTACTGCTATGCCAGCTCTTATTTTGTCAAGATTATTTAAGGTTATATCCAGTCTTTTTAAAGCAACACTCACAAATAGACTATTAATTAATACTAATGATGTAATTCTTGATTCCATAGCTTCACTTCTTACCATTGATTCTTTGCCATATGATGTTAATAATATATCTGAAATCTTCTGAAGCGGAGATTTTTGGTTGCTTGTTATAGAAATGATTTTAGCACCATTTTTCTTTCCTACCTTTATAGAATCGATTAAGTCTTTATTGCTTCCTGAAGTAGAAAAGGCAAATATTACATCATTTTTTTCAGCCATAGCAGCATACATAACTTGCCAATGAGAATCAGAATTGCAAACACAAGGTATACCTGTTCTTATAAACTCATGATATGCATCCAGAGCAACTATCCAAGAACCTCCCATTCCAAAAAACATTAGCTTTTTTGCATTTAATATTAAATTTACCGCTTTTTCCATTTCCGTACTTTCATTCATGCTTATGGCTTTTTGAATACTATGTATACTTGAACTCATGACCTTTTGCATTATTATATACATATCGTCATTTTCTTTAATACCCTCAAAGATATTTTCAACTGGTTTGACTATTGTACTAGCTAGGTTAATTTTAAGATCCTGATAGCCTGTATAGCCCAATTTGTTGCAAAGCCTGAAGATTGTTGTTTCACTTACCTTACTTACATAAGCAAACTCGGTAATAGAAAAATGGATAATACTTTCAGGATTTTCTAGAATATAGTGAGCTGCTTTTTTTTCCGCAGTTTTTAAATTACTATAGATTGCTCTAATTCTTGCTAAACAATCACCAGTTTCTATATTATCCATAATTACCTCCTTATAATTATTATTTAATTTAGATATAGAATTCTTAACACACAGCTAATTATAGCACAAACAATAATGTAGTGTTTATAAAATACTAGCGGGAATGGTGTAATAGGATTTTATATATTGTAAATTATGATTTCACAATACTTTTAATAACAAACATTAGCATAATGCGAAAAAAATATTTTTTATACTTGATTATTTTATACTGTATGATATACTAAAAATGAAAATAATTTTCGTAATTTATTAAATTATATAATAAAATAAGGATCTAGCTAGAATACAGCTAGAAAGAAGGGAATGAATGTATATGAAAGCAGCTATGTATAAAGGAATTGGAAAAATAGAGCTTGAGGAAATAGCAAGACCTAAAGTTGAAAAGGGAACAGTATTAATTAAAGTTAAAGCATGTGCGATTTGTGGTGGAGATTTAAGAACTTTTAATTTTGGACATAAAGCTATAAAACCACCTATTGTTTTGGGACATGAAATTGCAGGAGAAATTGTTGAAACTGCATCTGATATAGAAAAATATAAGGTTGGTGATCGTGTAATTGTTGCACCAGCTATAGGATGTGGATCATGTTCGTATTGTTTATCAGGATGGCAGAATATGTGTTATCATCGTACTACTATTGCCCATCATTATAATGGAGGCTTTGAAGAATATATGCTTATACCTGCAGATGCAATCAAAGCAGGCAATATTAATTATATTCCAGATGAAGTAACATATTTGGAAGCATCTCTTGCAGAACCACTGGCATGTGTTTTAAATGCACAGGAAGTTATAAACGTTGGATTAGGAGATACGGTAGCTGTAATAGGTGCTGGACCAATAGGATGTATGCATGCAGAAGTTGCCAGGGCAAAAGGAGCAGGTAAAGTTTTCTTGATAAATCGTAGTGAAGGCCGTTTGAAAGCAACGAAAAAATTTGGCTTTGATGAATATATATGTTCAGGAAAAGAAGATGCAGTGAAATCTGTTATGGATTTAACAAATGGACTTGGTGCTAATATAGTAATTGTTACTGCCGGCTCACCTGAAGCTGAAATAATGGGACTTAATATGGCAAGTAAAATGGGTAAAGTTTGTTTCTTTGCAGGATTGCCTAAAGACAAGCCAACAGTTAATCTAGATTCCAATCTTTTGCATTATAGACAGATTACTGTTTTTGGAACATTTTCTTCGGCACCGCGTCATAATGCACTTGCATTAGAAATGATACGCAGTGGAAAAGTTTCTGCAAAGGATATATTAACTCATGTTGTAACACTTGATAAGATAATTGATGGTATGAAATTAGTAAAGAATAGAGAAGCATTACGTGTTAGTGTAGCGCCTTGTATAGATGAAATAAATGATGAATTTAATAAACTCCCAGGTGTAAAGATTGTTAAATAGTATAAGTTAAAAGTTAAAAAATATTAATGTATTTTCGTGGGGGGAAACATATGCCTTGTTTAGTGGGAATAGATGTTGGAACGACAAATTGTAAGGCAGTAGCTTATGATATAGATGGGTCTATAAAAGCTATTGCAAAGCATAAAACGGTTACTTATTATTTGGAAGATAATTGGACTGAGTTTGATCCTGGACAGTTATGGGAGTCAGTTCAAACGATATTAAAGGACATTTCTAATCAATTAAATGGTGAAAGTATTGATGGAATTGCAATTGCTAGTATGGGAGCTGCTGGTGTACTTTTAGATGAAAACGATAACTGGATTCATCGTTCAATAACCTGGTTTGATACACGAACTAAACAGACAGCTGATTGGTGGAGAAAAACACTTGGGGATGAGAAAGTATATTCTATTACGGGTTTTGTTCCGAATCCTATGGCTGGAATAACTAAAATGCAGTGGATTAAGAATAAAATGCCTGAAAAATTTAATAAGGTAAAACACTGGCTGTCTATGCAGGATTATATTGCATATCGGCTTACAGGAGAAGCTGCAGTAGATTATTCGGTAGCTTGTCGTACAATGGCAATGGATTTAAAAAATAAATGTTGGTCAAAGGAGATTCTTAATTATGCTAACATTCCTATTGATATATGTTCAAATTTAAAAAGATCTGGGGAGTTAGTTGGAAGAATAAGCAATAAATCATCTTTATTAACAGGGATTAAAGAAGGAACTCCTGTATATGCAGGAGGAATGGATTATGTATGTGGTGCATTTGCTTCTGGCTTATGCGAAAGTGGTGAAGTACTGAGTGCAGTTGGAACAAGTGAGCAAATCTTGATGGTAACCGATGAGCCTGCTAATGATATAAAGAATATTAAAACAAATTTTACATGTGTCAATTATGTAGTAAATGATAAATATTATATTGGAGGACAAGTTATTTCATCAGGTGTAATTTTAGACTGGTTCTGTAATGAAATAGCTAAAAAGAACGTTTCAGAGTTGGTTTCTGAAGCTGAAAAATCACCCATAGGCGCACATGGAGTTATGATGCTTCCACATTTTCGTGGGAAGTATGTACCAGGGGCAGATCCACTTTCTAAAGGCGCATTTCTTGGATTAACCACATCACATACACGTGGTGATGTAGTGAGAGCTATTTTGGAAGGACTTTGTTATGAATCTACTCTTATAATAGAAAATTTACAAGAAGTAACTAATAAAGAAATAAGCTGTGTGCACGTAGTAGGAGGTGCTGTAAATTCACCTTTCTGGATGCAGCTAAAAGCTGATATATTAGGTAAAACTATTATTTGTCTGGATGTACCAGAAGAAGTTACACTAGGTGCAGCTATGATTGCTGGTATAGGTAGTGGAGTATACAGTAGCCCATCTGATGCAATACAGAAAACCCGTAAAAATGAGACAGTATATAAACCAGATGCACAACGTCATGAAAAATATCATATGATTATGGATGAAATTTATAAGCACATTTATCCTGCTTTAAAAGAGACGAATTACAGAATAAATCGCATTTCAGAAATACTTAATAAAAATGCTTAATGAAGGATGTTTAATCAATAAAAAATAAAGGAATAGGGAGGAATAGAAAATGAAATTTTTAGTTGTAGGAGATCCTATGTTATCTTCAAAAACATTGAGTGGTGCTGTACATGATATTTTTGGCAGTGATACAGAGGTAAAGGAAGTAGATTGGAAGCCAGCAAGCGACGATGAGTTCTGGTATTTGAGAAGCCAAGTAGAAAAACTTGGACCAAGTGCAGGAAAGCCGCCTAAGGAATTAGACGAAGCAGTTAAAGATGCAGACGTAATTATTACTCATCATACACCTATAAGTGAAAAATTGATAAATGCAAGTAATGCATCTTATATAGGTGTTTGCAGGGGCGGAGTTGAAAACGTAGATGTTAAAGCAGCAAAGGCAAAGGGTATCAAGGTAATGAGAACTATGGGACGTAATGCACAAGCTGTTTCTGATTTTACTATAGCTCTTATGCTGGCACAACTTCGTAATGTAGCAAAAGGTCATGAAGCACTTATTAAGGGAGAATGGAGAAAGAAATATGCTAATTCAAGTTTTATGG
This sequence comes from Clostridium sp. AWRP, assembly GCF_004006395.2. NCBI lineage: Bacteria > Bacillati > Bacillota > Clostridia > Eubacteriales > Clostridiaceae > Clostridium > Clostridium sp. AWRP. Next base: position 1,263,189 of record NZ_CP029758.2, read on the forward strand.
GTGATATGGCCGACAAGACAATAGGATTAGTTGGATTTGGTTGTATTGGAAAACTAGTTGCCCAAAAATTATCAGGATTTGATGTAAATATTGTTGTTTACGATCCTTTTGTAAAAGAAGATGTATTAGAAAAGTATAATGTAAAAGCAGTTTCATTGGAAGAGTTATGCAAGCAGTCAGATATAATTAGTGTTCATGCAAGACTTAGCGAGGAAACTAAAGGACTTATTGGCGAAAAGGAACTTTCATTAATGAAATCTACTGCATATTTAATTAATACAGCCCGAGCAGGTTTAATTAATGAAGCAGCATTAATTGATGCATTGCAGCAGCGTAAGATTGGTGGATCAGCACTTGATGTATTTTGGACTGAACCATTACAAAAAGACCATCCATTACACAAATTGGATAATGTAACAATTACACCACATCTTGCTGGTGCAACAAATGATACTTTTAACAAGACTCCATACTTGTTATTAAGAGAATTTAAAAAATATTTAGAAACCCATGAAGAATCAAGCTGGTTGGTTAAATAAGAAGTAATTTTTATAGATATGGAATTAATTTAGTAATAATGAATTTTGGAGGGAACTTAATGGATGTTGGATTGATTGGACTTGGAAAGATGGGGTATAATCTTGCATTAAATATGAAGGAGCATGGGCATGACGTTACTGCATATGATTGTAATGAACGAAATGTAAAAGAAGCTGAAAAGGATGGATTGACTGGTGCGTATGGTGTCGAAGAATTGGTTTCCAAACTTAAAGGAAGAAAAGTTGTTTGGCTTATGGTACCCGCAGGAAAACCAGTGGATACTTTAATAGATGATCTTTTGCCTCTCCTTAATAAACATGACATAATAATTGATGGAGGTAACTCTCATTACAAAGATACTTTGAGAAGATATGAAAAGATTAAGTTAAAAGGAATAGATTTTGTAGATGTTGGAACAAGTGGAGGTATTGAAGGTGCAAGGTATGGTGCATGTACAATGATAGGTGCACAAGATGAGGTTTTTGAGTATATTGAGCCGTTAATCAAAGATATAAGTGTAGAAAATGGCTATTTGCATACAGGTGAAAATGGATCGGGACATTTTGTAAAAATGGTTCATAATGGTATAGAATATGGAATGCTTGAAGCAATTGGAGAGGGATTTGAAGTTCTTGAAAAAAGTCAGTTCAACTTTGATTTTAAAGAGATAGCTCGAGTATGGAATTATGGATCTGTTGTTCGTGGTTGGCTTATGCAGTTGATGGAAGATGCATTTAAAAATGATCCGAAACTTAGTTCAATAAAAGGAATAATTCATTCTAATGGTGAGGGACTGTGGACAGTGCAGGAGGCATTGGATCTCAAGGTTTCTGCACCGGTTATAACTGAGTCCTTATTCACAAGATTTCGTTCAGAAGAAGATGATACATTTACAGGTAAAGTAATAGCTGCACTGAGAAATGAATTTGGTGGACATGATGTAGAAAAAGAATAGTTTGAATTTAATTATTATAAATTAAGGGCTATTTATATGATTTTTAAAATAGCCCTTAATTTATAAGGGCTTATCTTATTGTAGAGTATTTAAAGCTACTATGCTTTAAATCTTTCTAAGAGCATTTCTAATTGTATTTATCGTTTTTGTATATTTGAAAATATATTATTAAATTTGCTACATAGAAATATAAATTTAGCAAGCAATAAAAAAATTTTTACAAAAATGTTTTTTTTATATTGAAAAAAAATATATGAATGATATACTGTTTATAAAAGAAATATTCTTCATACATTTTATATGTAAACGTATATTTAAACTGATTATGAAAAAAATTTTTTTGAGGAGGATGATCTATGTTTTAAATCAAGTTATTGAATTAAGGATCAAAGACAACATTGTATAGACAAGCATTATATATTTAAAAATTGTGTAAACGGTTTAAAAGAAAAAATATTATGCAAAAGGGGAGTTGAATTATGCCTTTATTAATAGTTGCCTTAGGAATATTATTATTGCTAATTCTTATGATGAAATTTAAAGTAAATGCAATCATTTCATTGATAGTTGTTTCAATTACTGTTGGTATAATGGAAGGAATGCCTTTACCAACAGTAGCTACTTCAATTGAGAAGGGAGTTGGATCTACATTAGGTAGTCTTGCATTATTACTGGGATTTGGTGCTATACTTGGAAAACTCATGACTGATTGTGGTGGAGCACAAAGAATAGCAATGACACTTATAGATAAGTTTGGCAAGAAAAGAATACAAGCTGCTATTGTACTAACTGGTTTTATAGTTGGTCTTGCAATGTTTTATGAAGTTGGTTTTGTTTTGCTGATACCATTGGTATTTACTGTAGCATTAGAAGCTGATCTTCCTGTTCTTTATGTAGGAATTCCTATGGCCATAGCACTTTCTGTTACTCATGGATTTTTACCACCGCATCCTGGTCCAACAGCGATAGCCAGTGTTTACAAGGCAGATCTGGGTAAGACTCTTATATATGGTATTATTGTGGCAATACCAACAGTAATAATTGCCGGTCCTCTTTTTACTAAGTTTATAAAATGTGATAAAAAAGTAAGCGATTTGCCAAAAGGTTTGTTTACTGCAAAGATATTTAAAGAGGAGGACATGCCTGGTTTTGGAATAAGTGTATTTACAGCGTTAACTCCAGTAATTTTCATGGCATTGAATGCTATTGTAAAACTTACTTCACTTAAAGATACTGTTTTTGCTAAATTTACTGGTTTTATTGGAGAACCAACAATTGCACTTTTATTGTCAGTACTAATTGCAATATATACTTTTGGTTTAGCTAGGGGCAGGAAGATAACTGATATTATGAAAACTTCCGAGGAATCAGTAAAGACTATAGCTGTAATAATGTTTGTAATAGCAGGTGGTGGAGCATTTAAACAGATACTAATAGATAGTGGTGTAGCTGGTTATATAAAGGTTTTGATGAGTGGGAGTACTATTTCACCAATACTTATGGCATGGCTCATAGCTGTTGTAATAAGGCTTGCAGTAGGATCAGCTACGGTTGCTGGAATGACTGCAGCAGGAATGGTATTACCGATTATAACAGCAACACATGCAAGCCCTGAACTTATGGTTCTTGCAACTGGAGCAGGAAGCTTGTTTTGTTCACACTTGAATGATGCTGGATTCTGGATGGTTAAAGAATACTTTGGATTAACGGTTCCTGAGACTTTGAAAACGTGGTCAGTAGCAGAAACAATCCTTTCAGTTTGTGGTTTGATAGGTGTTTTACTATTAAACATGGTTGTTGGATAAAATAGGACAGGGCAATTCATATAATTCTGAAAATAGGAAATTTTATATTTGTTCTGATGATTTTTTATTCAATTTAAAAATGTGTTATATCAATTAGAATCGGTTTAAAATATCATATTTAATTCAGTAAGATATAGATTTTATAAAATTAAGAAGGTGTAGTAACTTGAGTGAAAATGTTTATTTGGGAATCGATATTGGAACTAGTGGGATAAGATCAAATGTATTTGATATAAAAGGTAATCAAATAGGCTTTGATTATAAAGAATATCCGACTATTTGTACTGAACGAGGAATGTTAGAACTCGATCCTGATGTTGTATTTAAATCACTTATAGAAGTAGTTAAGAATTCTATTGATAAATGCAAATTATCATTTAATGATATAAGATCTATTGGTATGAGTTCTCAGATGCACAGCTTTCTTGCAGTAGATAGAAATGGAAATAATCTTACAAACGTTATTACATGGGGTGATACAAGATCTATAGGTGAAGCAAAATTTATAGAAAAAAATTATGATTGTAATAAATTGTACAGAAAAACCGGTTGCAGGGTACAACATCCAATGTATCCTCTGAGCAATATACTGTGGGTTAAAAATAAAATGCCGCGAGTTTTTAAAAATACTTATAAATTTGTCACTATCAAAGAATATATTATTTTTAAACTGAGTGGTAAATTTTTAATTGATGTTACGGATGCTTCAGCAATGGGTTGTCTGAATATAAATAATTTTCAGTGGGATGAATATATTTTAAAAAATATATTGCAAATAGATTCAGATAGATTTGGTGAAGTCAAGGAATGCACCTATGTAGTGCCAGGCATCAAAAGTGAATATGCACGACAAATGGGAATAAAAATTGATACGCCGTTAGTAATAGGATCAGGTGATGGAATAATGGCAAATATAGGATGCGGGGGCTTTGATGATACATCAATGTCATGTACAATTGGCACCAGCGGAGCTTTGAGGATTGCTGTAAATAAACCACTTTTTGATGAAGAACAGAGGACGTGGTGTTACTGTTTTACTAAAGATATATGGGTAGCCGGTGGAGCAATAAATAATGGAGGAATAGTTCTCAAGTATTTTAGAAACCAATTTAGACAGCAGTTTGAAAAAGAAGCTTCTGAAGCTAAATATGATAATATTTATCACCTTTTTGATTACTATGCTTCACAGATAGACCCTGGGAGCAATGGATTGACCTTTTTACCATTTATAACAGGAGAGAGAGCACCTGGTTGGAATGCAGATGCAACCGGGTCATTAGTTGGATTAAGGTTTATGCATGATAAAAGGCATATTATAAGGGCATCTATGGAAGGTGTTATTTATAATATGTATTCAATATACAGGATGATAGAAAAAATTGATGGTAATGTCAAGCAGATAATTGCAAATGGCGGATATGCAAATTCAGATATATGGCTGCAAATTCAGGCGGATATTTTTAATAAAGAAATAGCAGTTGCAGGAATAACAGAAGCTTCTGTTTTTGGAGCAGCGTATACCGGAATGGTTGCTGTGGGAGACATAAGAAGTTTAAAGGATCCCATACCTAAGATGAAACCTGTTAAAGTGATAAAACCAAATAGTAAAAATGTTGAAGTCTACAAGGATATGTATAAAACATTTTTAAATTACTATACAACTATTTTGGAAAAACAATTATTTTAATTGCGTCAGTGTTGGAAAAGAGGTAACAAATATGGCAAAGATATTAATTACGCCAAGGTCGTTTGGCAAGCATAGTAAGGAGCCTTTTGAATTACTCAAACAAAAAGGATTTGAACTTGTTGTAAACCCATATGGAAGAATTTTGACTCAAGATGAAATGATTAAAGAAGTTGCAGATGTAGATGGGATTATTATAGGAGTAGATCCATTAAATGCTGAAGTTTTAAAACATGCAAAAAAATTGAAAATAATATCAAAATATGGTGTTGGAACCGATAATATTGATCTTAATTATGCAAAAAATAATAACATAACTGTTACTATAACAAAAGGAGCAAATTCAGATGCGGTTGCTGATTATGCATTTGCACTTATGATTTCAGTTGCAAGAAAAATTGTCACGATAGACAGAGGCTGCAGAAAACTTGATTGGAGTAAAGTTACAAGTATTGGCATGTATGGAAAAACACTTGGATTAATTGGACTTGGAAATATAGGTAAAGGAGTCGCAAAGAGAGCTAAGGGTTTTGACGTGAAAGTTTTAGCTTATGACGTGTACAAAGATATGAATTTTGCTTCTAGAAATAATGTACAGTACGTAACTATTGAAAAAATATTAAAGGAAGCTGATTTTATTAGTATTCATCTTCCACTGACTAAAGAAACCAAATATATAATTGGAGAAAAAGAGTTAAGCATAATGAAAGAAAATGCGGTAATAGTAAATACTGCGAGAGGTGGATTAATAGATGAAAATGCACTATATGATGCATTGAAAAATAATAAAATTTGGGGTGCAGGTATAGATGTTTTTGAACAGGAGCCACCTAAAAATAAAGAACTACTTGATTTGAACAATATAGTTGTAGGTTCACATTGTGCGGCATCAACGTTTGAGGCAGTTGACAATATGGGAATTATGGCAGCAAACAATATTATTGAAAATATAAAATAAAAATTATAAAGGGGAATTAGACAATGAATAGGGTTAGGGCAATAATGAAACTGGCGCAGGAAGGAGTTGTAGCAGTAATAAGAGCAGATTCGAAAGAACAAGGACTTAAAATAGTTGGTGCTGTAAAAAAAGGCGGCATCAAGATGCTTGAAATTACAATGACTGTGCCGGGTGTAATAGACATAATAAAAGAACTTGCCGAGCATTATAAAAATGAAGATGTAGTGATAGGTGCTGGAACCGTACTTGATGCAGAAACTGCAAGGGCTTGCATACTTGCAGGAGCAAAGTATATAGTGAGTCCAAGCTTTAATGCAGATGTCATTAAGTTATGCAACAGATATCGTATTTTAGTAATGCCTGGTGCCATGACTGTAAAAGAGGCAGTTGAAGGCCTGGAAGCAGGGGCAGAAATAATAAAGATTTTCCCGGGAAGTGTTTTCGGTCCTCAAATAATTAAAGCTTTTAAAGGACCTATTCCACAGGGTAATTTCATGCCTACAGGTGGAGTGAATTTGGGTAATGTAAAAGAATGGATCAAAGCAGGTGCCATAGCTGTAGGGACAGGTGGAGATTTGACCAAGGGTGCCAAGACAGGTGATTATGAATTGGTAACTGAAACTGCAAAAAAATTTGTACAGGCAGTGAAAGAAGCAAAGGAAGGTAAATAGAATAATAATTTACTATAATAAATTATAGGTATTTATCACCCCTAACATGTTTATTTTATAAATATAAATGTTAGGGGTGTTGCTGACAGTACATGTTAAGACATAAAGTGACTTTTGACAAACAAAGTTTAAAATAATAGTTAATAATTATATATAAATGATTCGGGGTGTTGATGTCTTATGCAAAAAAATTACTTAAAAGTTTTTTTGGCAGTATCAGTTGTATTACTAATTGTATTGTTGATTCGCATGATTATATTTAATTCTAATTTGTGTAATATAATTATTGCATTTTTGGTTTTGGTTTTGTACCTTATCAGCTTCATTACATTGAATCGTGCTGCTAAATCTCTAAAAACTGTCTGTAAACAAGTTTCAAATATAAAAGGAGGAGATTTGACGGTTACGATTGAGTCCAGGTCAAACGATGAGCTTAGTATGATAGGAAATTCAATTAATATTATGCTTGAAAATTTACGTAACCTGTTGAGTTTGATCAACGATGAGGCAGAAGAAATGTCTAAAAAAAGTGTGGAATTTGCCTCAGTGTCTGATGAAACAAACCGTGGTATAAAAGTAATTTCAGCAACAATATCTGAAATTGCTGCAGGGTCTCAAGAAACTGGTGGCATGGCAGTTGAAGCTGCAAATAAGAATAGTCAAGTTTTTGAATTGGCCGAGAATACTGCAGAAGAGTCAAAAAAAGTACTTGAAAGTACGCGAAATGTTCTTCAATCGGCAAAAGAAGGACAAATGTTAATTGAGGAATCGGTATTGGTAATAAATGATATATCTAATGTTACTGACAATAATACGAAACTTGGTAATGAATTAAAAGATAAATCAACTGAGGTAAATGGAATTGTTGATCTAATAAATAGCATTTCAGATCAAACTAATTTGTTGGCGTTAAATGCTGCGATTGAAGCAGCAAGAGCGGGTGAACACGGCAAGGGATTTGCAGTTGTAGCTGAGGAAGTTCGCCAATTATCCAATCAGTCACAGCAGGCAGCAAAAAGAATAAGTAAAATAATAGAAGGTATGCTTTTAGATACGTCACAAGTAGTTAAGGCATTTGAAATTATGAGTAAAAGTACTGTCTCGGGTGTAGATACTATAAATAAAGCAAAGTGTAATTTTGAAAGTATTGTAAACAGCATTGAAAAATCAAGGGAAAAGCTACAGCAAGTGGTTACTCATGCAAATAATCAATCAAAAGCTACCAACGATTTGATGTCTACAGTGCATAATGTAGCTGCTATTGCTGAAGAATCTTCAGCTTCCACGCAAACTGTATCTGAAAATAGTGAACAAATTTCTAAATCAGTCGCTTCAATAGCTGGAAATGCAAAGAAGCTTTCAAATATGGCTGGCAATTTGGAGCAGGCACTTTTCAAATTTAAGTTTTCAAATGTGAGAACTCTCAGAGTCGGCTTTGAAATGACGAATAATTCTATATGTTATGCCGGTATGGAGAGATTTGGACAGGCATTGGAAAAACGTACCAATGGCCGGTATAAACTTAAGATTTACCATAGTGCACAACTTGGAACAGGTATGGATATGATAGAGATGCTGGGTAAAGGTACTCTTGAAATGACATATCCGTCGTTTTCAACATTGGCTTGCTTTGACAAGAGATTTATGATATTTGATTTTCCTTTTATATTCAAAAATGAGTATATAGCAGACAAAGTACTTAATGGTACTTTTGGAAGAAAGCTATTGGATATGCTTGAGGAATATGGATTTTATGGACTTGCATTTGCTGAAAATGGTTTTAGGGATACTACCAATTCTGTACGTCCCATAACAAAATTAGAAGATATTAAAGGTTTAAGAATCAGGACAATGGAAAATGATTTGCATATTGATACTTGGAAGTATTTAGGCGCAGAACCTGTACCACTTCCCTATGCAAAATTATATAATGCAATGCGTAAAAAGGAAATAGATGGCCAAGAGAATCCTGTTACGGCAATTTACGGTGATAGATTTGATGAGGTTCAAAAATACTTGACATTGACCCACCATGTATATTCACCATTCGTACTTATGTATTCAAAAAAATTGTGGGATACGGTTCCGGAAGACGATAGAAAAATCATTATAGAATGTGCCAAAGAAGGAGCACTTTATACTACAGAGGTTAATAGAAAGAGAGTTGACAGATGTTTATCGGAATTAAAATCCAGAGGAATGAAAGTTGATTCTATAAGTCCGGATGAAATGCTTAAAATTAAGGATGCTGTCAAACCTGTTGTTGATAAATACAAAAATGAAATCGGTAAAGAATTAGTAAAAGAGCTATTTGATCAAATTAAAAAAGTTGAAGGAATATAGCAAATAACTTCTATTAATTTTTAGACTATACGTCAATACTATATTAAAACATAGCATTAAATTTAAAGAAACCCTATAACTGACAAATTCACATTAAAAGATAAAGGTCAAATAGCTACACAGTATGTAGATTTTTAAGGAAATCCAAGTTATGATATAAAATTTAATCCAAATGGATCTTGTTTTGCTGTGGAAGGTATAACGAGTCCAGACGGAATAATACTTGGCAAAATGAGACATTTGGAAATAATTAAAAAAAACGCTATAAAAAATGTTGCAGGAGTAAAAGACCAAAAGTTATTTGAAGCAGGTGTAAATTATAGAGTTTATAAGAGGCTACCCCCTACAGATAAAAATTGAGGAATTACAGAAATATTTAATAGGGAGGTAGTCTTTTATCCTAAAGTTTTTCTCCTTCTATTTCTAGTATGTTTGAAAGAGCTCTTACAGGGGCTCTTGAGCTTTTCTCGAAAAAGTGGACACTCGAGAGTTAAGTATTCTCCTAATATCGCATATTTACTATCCTATCTGATTTAACAAAATTTTCTATATAAAATTAATTATGATACCATTAAAATCCTAAATTCTTTTCTAAATTGAGATGGTACATTATAACCAATTGCCTGATTCTTTCTCTGATTGTTATAATATATTTCTATGTACCAGAATATATCTCGCCTTGCCTCTTCGCGTATCCTATATTCCTTCTGGTAAAGCAATTCACATTTTATAGTACTGAAAAATGTTTCGGCACATGCATTATCATAACAGTTACCCTTGTGGCTCATACTGCATATTATTTTGTTTGACTTCAAAAATTTCTGAGATTCAGTTGATTATAATATATATCCTAATGCTGTATATTCTAGATTATTAGGCGGATTATATTGTTTCAGATTATTATTAAAAAATAATGCAATAACTTTAATCGTGAGAAAGATATAGCTAATATTATGATTTAGATGCAATAGTAGTAGAAGCAGCAATTTGCCTTTGTATAATGTAGTCATAACATTTAATTGTCACAAACAAGGTTACAAAATTACTGATAGAAATGGTTTTGATTACCTAGTAGATCAAATAAAAAAAGCGGAGAAAGAGTTTAACATGAAAACTGACATTTTCATGGAATCTAATGGCGTATACCATCTTACTCTTTTCCACTTTCTTAAAGATACATTTGAAACATGTATCCTTAATCCATTCATTGTTAATTGTAACAAAACTGTTAGCTTTCTGTTATGTTATTCAATGGTTTAGAATTATAAAAAAAGCTAATATATATATAAACACTTTAAAACAAATTTTTGGATTACTTATATTAAAGTTAGGGAGATGGTAAAATAATTGAATATAAAAAAATTTATTTTTAAAAATGAAAATTATTATAAAATTGTAATGATCTTAGGAATGGTATTATGCATATTATGGATATTGCTTGTGGACACAAAACCATATTCGGATTTTGACTATTATTATAGACTATCAGTAGATATAGCAAATGGTCTTCCATGGGGGGACACTTATACATCAGTTGGATATTGTATGCTTCTTGGTGGAGTTTTTAAGCTTTTAGGGGCAAGTTTATTTAAGGCAAAGCTTCTTAATTTATTTTTAACTTTTGCAAGCTATGCATTGTTTTATGGTGTTATAAGAAAAATAAGTTTAAAAGAAAGACATAGAAAGATAATATTTGCATTATTTGTTTTTATGCCTAACAACATATTTTATAATAGTTTGGTGGCGACGGAGCCTTTATTTACTACTATACTTATTTTTATTACGTTTATATACTTTAGAGATATTAAACATAAGTATTTTTACATAGGTTTGCTTGTGGGATTAAATGCATTGGTAAAACCTTTTTTTATTGCCTATTTCTTTGTTATATTTTTATTGGAATTATTAATAGAGAAAAGAATTATTGCTTCTATAAAAAATTCATTAATAGTTTTGATAGTTTGTGCTATCACTATAGCACCATGGATATACAGAAACACAAAGATTATAGGTCAATATACTTATATATCTAATAATAAGGGAATTGTTCTATATATAAATAATAATTCTCAAAATAAGATGGGGAGATGGATGCCTGCAGATAAAGTAGAAAATTCTATTGTGAAAACAGAGGAATACAAGAAGGCTAATATGACGCAGAAAAATAAGATGCTCACAAATGCGGCTAAAAAATGGATAAAGTCTCATCCAATGAGATTTATAGAATTAGGCTTCAAAAGATTATGTAATGTATATTTTCTGGGAGATGACATACTTTACAGTACTCATGGAAGCTATATAAGCGGTGCTGACGAAGCTAATTTATTTGCTTTTACTAATAGTATTAGAAACGTGATTTTTGTGCCAGCTATAATATATATATTAATTTATAGTATGGTAATTTTAAGAGCTATATGGAAAAGAAAAACCCATCTTTTAAATAAATATACTGTATACAATGTAATATTGTTTTATATGTTTACATGTGTATATTTTATAACAGAAGGACAGGGAAGATATGCTTTCCCGGAAATATTTATAATGATATACTGTTTTTATTATTCTATAAAGCCTTTAACACATAGGAGTTATTAACTTTATATTTTTAAATCTCAATTATGAAAAATTTGTTTCAAATTTACATATTGTAAAAATTTCTGTACCTAAGGTTATTATACCTGTATTTCCTGGAACTAATTGTGAGTATGATTTGGGAAGGGCTTTTAAAAATGCAGGAGCAGAAGTTGATACTGTTGTAATTAAAAATTTAACTGGAAATCAGATAGAAGAGTCAGTGGATAGAATAGTGAGCGGAATAAATTTGTCTCAGATTATAATGCTTCTAGGTGGATTTAGTGCAGGAGATGAACCAGATGGATCAGGAAACTTTATTGCTACTTTCTTTAGAAATCCTAAAATAGCAGAAGCTGTAATGGAACTTTTGAATAAGAGAGACGGACTTATACTTGGAATATGCAATGGCTTTCAGGTGCTTATAAAATTGGGACTGTTACCTTTTGGAGAAATAAGGAATATAGATGAGTCATGTCCTACACTTACGTATAATAAAATAGGAAGACATGTATCGTGTATAGTAAATACTAGAATTGTTTCAAATTTGTCGCCATGGTTTAGCAATGTATCTGTAGGGGATGTACATTCAATACCTGTTTCCCATGGAGAAGGAAGATTTATAGCAAGTGATTCCGTAATTAAAAATTTAAAAGATAAGGGTCAAATAGCTACACAGTATGTAGATTTTCAAGGAAATCCAAGTTATGATATAAAGTTTAATCCAAATGGATCATGTTTTGCTGTAGAAGGTATAACAAGTCCTGATGGAAGAATACTAGGAAAAATGGGACATTAATGTACAATAGATTTATTAACTAGCATTTTTCTCAAAAACGAATCAAGGACTGCTGCAAAACTAATTAAAAGTTAGTTTTGCAGCAGTCCTATTTTTGTATAAATATAGTAAATGGGAACCCTGAAGGCCTCTCAAGTGTTGTATAATTTAGTTATGTTAGTAACAAATTATCAATATAAAAATTATACAAAATTTAATGGATATATTATGAATTGGTTTTACCATTGAATTTAGAAATGTTAATACATGAGGATGATTCAGTTCGATTTGAGTTAGCAGGTTTTTATTGCTTTATCCGGCAAGCCTCTGAGCTAATTTCCTCGCATTTTCCTGAATTTCTTTCAGTTTTTCTTCCGTCGGCAGTCCTCTTATATCTCCCATGCGTCCCAGTGTACTGTTCTCAAGAGAAGTGATAAACTCACTGAGGATATACCATTTGTCCAAAACGTCAAAACCAATATGGTCAAAAAACTGACCCATATAAAGTCCAGTCGGTATTGCTTCATCTATCCCGGTATGAGGTCCCGAATATGTACAGAAGACGAGTGTGTTTTTTCCAACACGGGGACTGCTTGGTTTAACCTTTCCGATACTTTTGTAATACGTGAATTTTTTCTTTAGGAATTCGTTAACGGGCTGGGGAACGCTCCAGTTATAGGATGGTGAACCGACGCAAACAAGATCATAATCAAAATAATCTATTTGCTCAGCATCCTGAAATTTCATGATTGATGTCTGCATTCCTCCTTCGGTCAACCCGACTTCAATAGCTTTAGCTACCTTCTTGGTATTTCCGGTAAAAGAACAATATAATATGATAGCTTTTTTCATAACTATTTTCCTCCCTTTTATTAGAAATATTATAATATAGAAATCCAATTCTAATTTATATGTATGCAATCTAATGGAAAGTTTTCAAGGTTTTAAATCCTCTTTCCTAATTGAAAAGCTTCTTCAATCCACTTAGTATCTTTTACTTCAGCTGGTTTTTCTACTCCACGCCCACTTACTATTCCCAAATTTTCTACTCCAATATATTTAGTCAGTTCCTTATAATAATCAGTTAAAATATTTGTAACCCAGCTATCCTCCTTACAGGCTGCTGTAAGTAAAATGGAGTACTTAATTTTTCTGCCTCGTACACTTTCTGCATAGGTTCTGTCTATTACATTTTTTATGCTCCCCGGAAATCCTAAATAATAAACCGGAGATGCAATTACTATTGTATCGTGGTTCTGTAAAAGTTTATATAGTTCTGTCATGCTGTCTTTTTGAATACATTTTCCATTGTTCCTTTGGCAGTAATCACATGCCTTACATGGATTTATTGTAGCATCACCTAACCAATAAGTTGTTACTTCATGACCGCTCTCTTTTGTTCCATTTGAAAAAGCTTCTGCCAATGCTGCAGTATTTCCGTTTTTACGCGGGCTTCCTAACAATATCAATATCTTTCTCATTATACTTTCTCCTTTACTGTTGCTTTTTATATAAATCTAATGTAACATAAGTTATGTTATTTGTTAAATTGATGTTTTGAATTTAACTCATTAAAAATATTGATATGTTATAAAGGGAGATTTATGGAATTTAAAAATTTAATTAGTTTTAAGATAATTGCAGAGTTAAAAAGTTTTAGCAAAGCAGCTCTTGTCCTTGGATATGCGCAATCCACTATTACCTTTCACATAAAACAGTTAGAAACAGAATTAGGTGTTTCTCTTTTTGACAGGATTGGCAATAATATTCGGCTTACTAATTCCGGTCATATTTTATTAGAATATACACACAGAATATTGTCTTTGTCTGATGAGGCAAAGCATGCAATCGTTCAAAATTCTTCTCCTTCTGGAATGCTCCGAATTGCTGGAATCAGTTCTCTCTGTGCCAATATGCTACCTCGATTGATAAAACAATATAATGAAGCATTTCCTAGTGTCACTATTTCAGCAACAACAGCATCCAAATTACAAGTACTTGAAATGGTGAATGACGGATCAGCTGATATTGGGCTTTATATGGATTTTGAAATTCCGCCAAAAGATACTTATACAGCAGTCCATATAGAAAATCCAATTTACTTTATCTGTTCTGCTAAAAATGTGTTATGTAGCAAAAACCTTCTTTCTGTAAAAGAATTAGAAGGAATTCCGTTTATTGCCACCGAACCCCAATGCAGCTACCGTGGATTATTAACGAAATTATTTACTAAAAATAATATTATGCCTTCTATCATATTTGAATCTGAAAATACAGAGGTCATAAAACGCTTTGTTCAATCAGATTTAGGAATTTCCTTTTTACCTGAAATAGCTGTTAGGGAAGAACTGGCTGCTCACAAACTATATAAGTTAAATATTATAAATAGTATTCCAACCACATATATAAACGTAATTCATAAAAATAACCAATGGATTACCCCTGCAATACGAGAGTTTTTTAACTTATTTAATTAATGCTTAATAACATAATGTAAACTATAGTACTTTTCTGCATTTCACGATGAATATACTAGTAGTCTGGTATTGAACTCCCTCTAAGGAAGAGCAAAAATATTACTAATTATATTGGTAGTATGCTAAATATCAATTTTAAAAATGCTTATGCAGAAGTGGCTTGTCTTTCAAATGCCCATTTATATTACAAATTTCTTATATTGAGTATTAGACAATCTCACCTATAATTTTTAGACTATACTTCAACACTATATTAAAACATGGACTTAACTTTAAAGAAACCCTATAACTGTCAAATTGACATATGCTAGTGTGGTCAATATACTATATTTTTGGTATAATATTATATGGAAACATATGTAAAATACATTATATTGGGGGAGATATTGGTGGCAGTACCTATAATTATGACGGATGCATCCTGTGATTTGCCAGGAAACTTTATGGAAAAAAATAATATACCATTTTTGGGGTTGATGTGTCACTTTAAAAACAAAGATTATGAGGATGATTTTGGTAAATCCTTAAGCTATGAGGAATTTTATAAAGGTCTTGAAAATGGAGAAATGCCATATACATCACAGATAAATGAATACAGGTTTACTGAAAAATTTAAAGAATTGCTGAAACAGAAGAGACCTATCATATACATAGGAATGTCATCTGGAATAAGTGGAACTTTTAACAGCTCAAAGCTAGCAAAGGATGCAATTTTAAGCGAATTTGAAGATGCAGATATAACCTTGATAGACAGCAAAGGTTCTTCTATTGGGCTTGGAATTTTAGTATACTACGCCTGTAAAATGGCACAGCAAGGTTTAAGTAAAGATGATATTGTAAATTGGGTGAACAATAATAGGCTAAAGATGAATCATTGGTTTGTAGTAGAGGATTTAAAGCATTTAAAGAGAGGCGGTAGAATATCTTCATCTAAAGCTGTTATAGGTACTCTTTTGGATGTAAAACCTATTATATACATTGAAAATCAAGGAAAACTTAAAAATATAACTAATGTTAGGGGAAGAAAAAAAGCTATAAAATATCTGGTAGAAAGATTTAGAGAAATAGCTGTAGACACTGAAAACCAGGTTATAGGCATATCTCATGGAAATTGTATGGAAGATGCAATGCTTTTAAAAAATATAATAGAGAGAGAGTTTCCAAACAATAAATTTATCATAAACATATTGGGTATGGGTATGGCTGCTCACTGCGGTAGTGGAATGCTTTCACTTTGTTTTTTGGGGAATAAAAGATGATTGTATTGATTAAGGCATTTTTCACTTGTTAGTTCCTTTCAAATATCTAAATAAATATTGCAAATATAAGAAATTACTACTGTATTTAAATTCAGTAGTAAATTTTTTTTGCAAAACATATTGAAATTTTATAAATTAACTGTTATTATATCAATAACGTTTAATTTATCACTACATCGAATTAAAGTGATACTGCAATAAAATAAGGAAGTGATACTTGTGACTAATTGGAAAAAATATATACCTGAGGGAACAAAGGATATCTTGTTTAATGAATGCGCGGAAAAAGTGAAGATAGAAAATATATTAAAAAAAATCTATATACAAAGTGGATTTATGGAAGTAAAGTCACCAACATTAGAATTCTATGATGTGTTTAATGGAGAAAATGCAACTTTGCCGCAGGAAAAGATATATAAATTGATTGATAACCAGGGAAGAATTTTAGCTTTGAGGGCAGATATGACTACCCCTATTGCTAGAATTGCAGGTACAAAATTGAAAGAAGTAGTTCATCCTCTAAGACTTTGTTATACTTCCAATGTGTATAGAGTAAGCGAAAGTTTAAATGGAAAAAATAGTGAGATAACTCAATCTGGTATTGAAATAATAGGCATAGAAGGTATCGGAGGAGATGCTGAAGTTATAGTAACAGGAATAAAATCACTTTTAAGCTGCGGACTTGAGAATTTTAAAGTGGAACTTGGACATGCAGAATTATTTAAAGCACTAGTAGATGGAGTAAATTTGGATTATGAAGAAAGAGAGAAACTTAGAAAGAGTATAAATAATAAAAATTTTACTGCTTTAAATAACGTACTTCTTGAAAACAAAGATAAATTTGAAGAAAGTTCTTTAAAGTCTTTGGAAGAACTTCCTAAGTTATTTGGAGGAATGGAGGTAATTGAAAGAGCCTCTCATCTTATGGAAGATAACAAGAGAGCATTGAAGGCTTTAGAAAGTATAAAAAAGGTGTATGAGATTGTAAAAAGTATTGGTTTTGAAAAATACTTAGCTCTTGATTTAGGAATGGTACACAACATAGATTATTATACTGGCATAATATTTAGAGGTTATACTCATGGGTTTGGAGGAAATATATTAAGTGGAGGAAGATATGATAATTTGATAGCTCAATTTGGAGATAGTCAGCCTGCTACAGGATTTGCAATGGATGTAGATGGAATAATCACTTCACTTGAAGAAAATGGACAGTTATGCTGCGAAAAAAATACTAAGGTTCTTGTATATTATGTGGGAGAAGACTTTGGAAAAGCTTATGAAAAAGCTGAAGGTTTAAGGAATCAGGGGATAGTTGCAGAGTTAAGTCCTTTTAGAGATGAAAATAAAGCAAGAAAATATGCGGATAAAAAGAATATGGAATTTACAAAAATATAGGAGAGTAGAATTGATATGTCAAACATGAAGAGGGTAAAAATAGCTTTAACTAAGGGTAGAATTGAAAAAGAAGCTGTAAATATATTTCAAAGGGCAGGTATAGATTGCAGTGAAGTTATAAATAAAGGCAGGAAACTTATATTTCACAATGAAGAAGACAATATAGATTTTGTACTTGTGAAGGCACCTGACGTGCTCACTTATGTGGAACATGGAGTAGTTGATGTGGGCATAGTTGGAAAAGATACTTTACTGGAACAAAATAGAGATTTTTATGAGATACTGGATTTGGGTTTTGGAAAGTGTAAATTTTCTGTAGCAGGACCTAAAAATTCTAATTTCTATTCCGGGTATAATAGAAAAAAGATTGCTACGAAATACCCCAACGTAGCTAGAAATTATTTTAGAAAATTGGGACAGGATGTGGAAATTATAAAAATAGAAGGTTCTGTGGAATTGGCTCCTATACTGGGACTAGCAGATGCCATAGTTGATATAGTAGAAACTGGAACTACATTAAAGGAAAACGGACTTGTGGTTTATGAAAATATATGTGACATAAGTGCCAGGATGGTAGTAAATGTAGCTAGTATGAAGATGAAGAAAAATGAAATAGAGGACATAATAAATAGAGTTCAAATGCAGATAAAGGTAGGAGACATATTGACAAATTAGGAGGAAAATTCATGGAAGATAAAATTGTAAAGACAGTATATTTAGATACAGAAGAAGGAAGCAAATATTTAAAAAATTTTAGAAATATAGAAGAGAGTATACAGGAAGATGTAACTTTAAAAGTTTCTAAAATACTTGAAGATATAAAGAAAAATGGAGACGAGGCTCTTCTAAAATATACAAATTTATTTGATAGTAAAGAAGTTACTAAAAGTAATATAAAAGTAACGCAAAAAGAAATAGAAAAAGCTTATGAGTTTGTAGAAGATGAGTTTATAGACGCATTAAAAACTGCATCGGAAAACATAAAATTTTTCCATGAAAAGCAGAAGAAAACGTCCTGGATAATTACAAAAGAAGAAGGAGTAGTACTTGGGCAGCAAATTAGAGCACTGGAGAATGTAGGGATATATGTACCAGGGGGAACAGCTGCATATCCATCCTCAGTTTTAATGAATGCAATTCCTGCAAAAGTAGCAGGAGTTAAAAATTTGCAAATGGTAACTCCACCTTCAGAAGATGGAAGTATAAATCCCAATATTTTAGTAGCTGCTGATATAGCTGGAGTAGATGAGATATATAAGGCAGGAGGAGCGCAAGCTGTAGGAGCACTGGCTTTTGGAACAGAAAGTATTTCTAAAGTGGATAAAATAGTGGGACCTGGAAATATATTTGTAGCTATGGCAAAAAAGAGCGTATATGGTCAGGTAGATATAGATATGATAGCAGGGCCAAGTGAAATACTTATAATTGCAGATGAAAGGGCAAAAGCAAAATATGTAGCAGCAGATTTGATGTCACAAGCAGAACATGATGTACTTGCGTCTGCAGTGCTTGTTACAACTTCTAAAGAATTGGCAGGAGAAGTAAAACTGGAGCTTGAAAGACAAGTACAATCCTTGGAAAGAAAGGATATAATACTAAAATCTCTGAAAGATCGCGGAGCTATAATTATAGTAGACAGCATAGAAGAAGGCATAGATGCCGCAAATAAAATAGCTCCAGAACATCTGGAATTATGTGTTCAGGATCCTTTTTCCATACTTGGAGATATAAAAAATGCAGGTTCCATATTTATGGGGGATTTTGCACCGGAACCTCTTGGAGATTATATGGCAGGACCAAATCACGTGCTTCCGACAAGCGGAACAGCTAGGTTTTTTTCTCCCCTTTCTGTAGATGACTTTATAAAAAAATCAAGTTTTACTCGTTATTCAAGGGAAGCTCTTTCAAAAATAGGAGATAAAATTATAAAGCTAGCAGAAACAGAAGGACTTACAGCTCATGCCAATTCAATAAAAGTTAGAATTAAGTAGTAATATTTCATAAAAAGAAGGTGTTTTGTTTGAGGATAGGAGAACTTTCTAGAAAGACCTATGAAACTGATGTAAATGTAAAAATAGATTTAGATGGCAGTGGAAAGTACAATATAGATACGGGAATAGGCTTTTTTAATCATATGTTGTGCATGATAGCAAAACATGGGATGACAGACCTTGATATAGCTGCTAAAGGTGATTTTGATGTGGATTTTCACCACACCATGGAGGACGTAGGAATTGTCATGGGCAAATGTATAAAAGATTCTCTAGGGGATAAAAAAAATATAAAAAGATACGGCACATTTTTTATACCAATGGATGAAAGTCTTTCAATGGTATCTATAGATTTGAGTGGTAGACCTTATTTAGTATTTGATGCTGATTTTAAAACTGAAAAAGTAGGAGAAATGGATACGGAATTGGTAGAAGAATTTTTTAGGGCAGTTGCTTTTAATGCAGAAATGACACTTCATATAAAGGTGATCTACGGAAAAAATACACACCATATGATAGAAGGAATATTTAAGGCATTTGGTCATGCACTTAAAGAAGCAGTATCTATAGACAGCAGTATAAACGGAATAATGTCTACGAAAGGAACTATATAAATAGTTAATAATTAATAGTTAATAATTAATAGTGAGTGGAAAGTCGATGAAGAAAATTATCCATAATTGTGAACTATGCATTGTGCATTGTGAATTGAAGAAAGGGGTGTGTAAAATTGATTTCTATTGTAGATTATGGTATGGGAAATTTAAAGAGTGTTCAAAAAGCACTAAAATATATAGGAACAGATAGCAAGATAACGTCAGATCAGTGTGAAATAGAAAAAAGTGAAGCAATTATACTTCCTGGGGTGGGTGCCTTTCCCGAGGCTATGAAGAATTTGAAAAAGAGAAATTTAGATAAAGTGTTAAAAAAGGAAGCAGGAAGTGGAAAGCCTTTTATGGGAATATGTCTTGGAATGCAGCTCTTATTTGATGTAGGAGAAGAAATAGAAGAGTGTGAAGGATTAGGCCTGATACCAGGGAAAATAACAAAGTTATATGGAGATATAAAGATACCACATATGGGATGGAATAACTTAATAATAGATAAACAGTGTAAAATTTTAGAAGATGTATCTCAAAATAGCTATGTATACTTTGTACATTCATTTTATGGAGAATTAAAATCTAAAGAAAATTTAAATGCCTATAGCACTTATGGGGGAATAAATATACCAGCTGTTGTAAGTAAAGATAATGTTTATGGAGCTCAGTTCCATCCAGAAAAAAGTGGTGACGTAGGTATTGAAATGCTCAAAAATTTTGTAAGGATAACAGCTTAATTGGATAATTTAAGGGGGCTTTTATATGTTGATACTTCCAGCTATAGATTTAAGAAATGGAAAATGTGTTAGATTGTATCAAGGAAAATTTGAAAAATCAGAGATAGTAGGCGAAGATCCAATAAAGGTAGCACTGGGTTTTAAAGAAAGCGGTGCGGAATATATTCATATGGTGGATTTAGATGGGGCACTTGATGGAAAAATAAAAAATATAGAAGCCATATCAAAAGTAATAGACACAAGTAAGATTCCAGTAGAACTTGGTGGAGGTATAAGGGACATAAAAACCATAGATATGCTTATAGAAATAGGAATATCAAGAGTAATACTTGGAACTGCAGCTTTAAAAGATCCTGATTTTGTAAAAAAAGCACTAAAAAAATATGGAGAAAAAATAGCAGTTGGAATAGATGCAAAAAATGAGAAAGTTGCAGTGAATGGATGGCTTAATGTAAGCAGTGTCAATTACATAGATTTTGCAAAACAAATGGAGGACATAGGAGTTAAAACTATTATTTTTACGGATATAAGTAAAGACGGAACTTTAAAGGGACCTAATTTAGACCAACTCTTTAAAATTCAAAACAGTGTAAGCTGCAGGATAATAGCTTCTGGAGGAATAAAAAACATAGGTGATTTGAAAGATATAAGTAAAATGGGCATTTACGGTGCTATTACAGGCAAAGCTATATATTCTGGAAATATAGATTTAAAAAAAGCCATAGAAATTTGCAAATAAAAATTACGGTAGAAGGTGGAATGAATTATGAGTAAGTATTGGAGTGAAATTACAAAAAGTGTAGAACCTTATGTGTGTGGTGAACAACCTAAGGATAAAAAATATGTTAAGTTAAATACCAATGAAAGTCCTTACCCACCATCCCCTAAGGTAATTGAGGCAATAAAAAATGCTGCAGATGAAGATTTGAGGTTGTACCCAGATCCAGATTGTGATCAGTTAAGGGACGTTATTTCTAAATACTATAGTTTAAATAAAAATCAAGTTTTTATAGGAAATGGGTCTGACGAGGTTCTGGCTATGTCTTTTTTAACATTTTTTAATAAGGATGAAACTATAATTTTTCCAGATATAAGTTACAGTTTTTATCCTGTTTATGCTAATTTATATAATTTAAATTATAAGCTTGCAAAATTAAATGAAGATTTTTCAATTCCATTTCAAGAATTTCTAACTGAAAATGGAGGAATAATAATCCCAAATCCCAATGCACCTACAGGAAGGTGTCTTGAAACTAAAAAAATTGAAGAAATTTTAGAATATAATCAAAATAAAGTAGTCATAATTGATGAAGCTTATGTGGATTTTGGAGGAAACTCTGTAGTTGGTCTTATAAAAAACTACCCTAATCTTTTGGTAGTACAGACATTGTCTAAATCACGTTCTTTAGCTGGAATTCGTGTGGGATTTGCACTTGGACAAGAAGATCTCATAAATGGACTAAATAGAATAAAGAATTCTTTTAATTCCTATACTGTAGATAGAGTTTCAAATGCAGCAGCAATAGCAGCTTTTAAAGACCAGGATTATTTTGAAAAATGTGTTAATAAAGTAATAAACACGAGAGAAACAACTGTAAATAAATTGGGAAAAATGGGCTTTAATATCATACCTTCAAAATCAAATTTCATTTTTGTAAGCCATGTCAAATATGCTGCAAAAGAACTTTTTACAAAGTTAAGGGAAAAAGGAGTTCTTGTAAGATATTTTAACAAGGATAGAATAGACAATTACTTAAGGGTAAGTATAGGATCAGATGAAGATATGAAGTTTTTTATAGATAAAATTAAAGAAATAATAGATGATATAGAGAGGAGCTAAGATTTTGCTTACAAAAAGAATAGTTCCATGTTTAGATGTGAATATGGGAAAGGTTGTTAAGGGAATAAACTTTGTTGATCTGCAAGATGTAGGAGATCCTGTTGAAATAGCTGAACATTATAATAGACAGGGAGCAGATGAAATAGTATTTTTGGATATTACAGCTACTCATGAAAAGAGAAAAACCATAATTGATTTAGTAGAAAGAACTGCAGAAAAAGTGTTCATACCTCTTACAGTAGGTGGTGGAATATCTCAGATAGATGATTTTAAAAATATACTTAGAGCAGGTGCAGATAAAATATCAATAAATTCTTCTGCTATAAGAAATCCTAACTTAATATATGAGGCAGCAGACAAATTTGGATCACAGTGTGTAGTAGTTGCAGTGGATGCTAAAAAAAGGGATTCAGGAAATGGTTGGGATGTATTTATAGAAGGCGGAAGAAAAAATACAGGAATAGATGCACTAAGGTGGATTAAAAAGGCAGAAAGTTTGGGAGCAGGTGAAATACTTTTAACTAGCATGGATGCGGATGGTACTAAAAATGGATATGATATAGAACTTACAACAACTGTAACTAATCTAGTAAATATTCCAGTAATAGCTTCAGGAGGATGCGGCTCTTTAAATGACTTCTATGATGTATTTAATGATGCAGGAGCAGATGCAGCCCTTGCAGCTTCACTTTTCCACTATGGAGAGCTTACTGTAGGTGAAGTTAAACAATATTTGAAAACTAAGGATATACCAGTGAGGTTGTAAAAAATATGTACAAAGGTGAAAATATGGAGAAAGAAATTTTAAAAAACATAGATTTTAAAAAGGGAAAGGGACTTGTACCTACAATTGTTCAGGACTTTCAAAATGGAGAAGTACTTATGATGGCATATATGAATGAGGAATCATTAAAAAGAACGATGGAAACAGGAAAGACTTGGTTTTTTAGTAGATCTAGAAATGAACTTTGGAATAAGGGAGCTACTTCGGGACATTATCAAAATGTGAAAAGTATAAGTGTAGACTGTGATTATGACACAATTTTAATAAAGGTTGAGCAAATAGGAGCAGCTTGTCACACAGGGAACAGGAGCTGTTTTTATAGAAAATTATATTAAATTTGAAAGGGGAGTATTTTTATGGAATTTCAAAGTATACTGGAGCAATTGAGTAAAGTTATAGAGGATAGAAAGTTAGATCCTATAGAAGGTTCTTATACGAGCTATTTATTTAAGGAAGGTTTGGATAAGATACTAAAAAAAGTAGGGGAAGAAAGTTCAGAAGTTATAATTGCAAGCAAAAATAATGATAAAAAAGAGGAAGTTTATGAAATATGTGATTTGATATATCACCTTTTAGTTTTAATGTCAAATCAAAATATAACTTTAGATGACTTATCAGAAGAACTTGGTAAGAGAAGACAAAAAATATGTAATAAAAAACCTGAAAGAAAAATTATAGAAGGAATACACTAGTATAGAGGTTCTAGACGAAAAATCAACTTATGCTGCGAATATTTGCAGCATAAGTTGGTTTTTTGTTTATAAATTTTATGAGTAATTTTATAATTTAAGAAAATTTTAAGAATTTAATTAACAAATATTAAGAAATTTTTTCTATAATAATAAGTATAGAATGTTATATAATGATTTTAGAAAGTTAGGTATTTAAATTTGAGAGTTGGTGTTGCATTGAAGCGTTTAAAATTAAATTTACTACCATTGAGTTTACTACTAATTATACCTGCGATAAATGTGTCCTATGGTCTGCTAAATAATACAATTAGAGGATGTCATAGTTTAGTTACTAGTTTAGATATAGCCATTCCATTTATAAAACAATTTATAATTGCATATTGGATGTGGTTTCCATTTATGTTTATATCGCTAGTATATCTGTGTTTTAATTATAGGAATAGTTATTATAAATGTGTGATAACCATGGTTATAGGTATGATTACATGTTATATAATCTATTTTTTCTTTCAGACCACGGTGCCAAGGCCTGTTGTTAGTGAAAATGATATTTTTTCCCGTGCTGTAAGGTTTACTTATAGCTGGGATAAACCTTTTAATTGTTTTCCAAGCATACATGTGCTTGCAAGTTATATAATAATGATAGCATCAAGAAAATTGGATAAAAAACCTTTTATAAAATTTGCTATGAATTTTATGGGCATATCTGTAATAGTGTCTACCCAGTTTGTAAAACAGCATGTGATTTTAGATTTGATTTTTGCTATACTATTGGCAGAGATAATCTATAGGTTTGTTGCTGGTTTCATTTTGGAAAGGGGACTAATATGGAAAAAGAAATTGTGTTGGTGGTTGACGATGAAAAAGAAATTAGAGACTTAGTTGAGATATATTTAGTAAATGAAGGATACAGAGTATTAAAAGCTTCCAACGGTTTAGAAGCTATACAGATTTCAAATGATACTGAAGTTGATTTAGTAATTTTAGATGTAATGATGCCTAAAATGGATGGAATTGAAGTTTGCATGAGAATGAGAAAAAGCAAAAATATGCCTATAATAATGTTGTCAGCTAAAAGCCAGGATTTGGACAAAATATTAGGTCTTACTACGGGAGCCGATGATTATGTAGTAAAACCTTTTAATCCTCTTGAGCTTGTAGCCAGGGTAAAATCTCAACTGAGAAGGTATAAAAGGCTAAATATACCTAAAAAGGTTGACCAGGAGATAATTGAAGTAGATGACTTAGTTATAAACACTAAAAATCACCAAGTAAAAGTTGGTAACAAGGATGTAAAACTCACTCCAAGAGAATTTGAAATTTTAGAACTTTTATCTTCAAATAGGGGTGTAGTGTTTAGTATAGAAAAGATTTATGAATCTGTATGGAAACAGGATTTTTTTGAATCTGATAATACTGTAATGGTACATATAAGAAAAATAAGGGAAAAGATAGAGGAAAATCCGAGAAGACCTCGTTTTATAAAGACCATTTGGGGGGTGGGATATAAAGTTGAAAAATGATTTTAAAATATCTTTAGAATCTAGCTTGAGTAAAATGAAAAACAGTATAAGGCTGGAGCTTATATTTGTATTTGCCCTCTGTTTTGTCACGTCTGCTGCACTTGGAAAAGGAGCAGGCGTTTTTTTGCAAAATAGGAATATCACTGCTAGAGTAGATTATAGTAAAGGGATAGATAGGATGTCTGTAAACGGCAACTTAATAGGGGATGAAATAAAGAGTAAAAGTATAAGTATAGATGATAAGGATAAAATACAAAAAATTATAGATAGTTGTAATGATACCTCAGATTTGGAAAAGATAATGATTACGGATTTAAATGGAAAAGTTTTGTACAAATCAAATAATGCAGACGAAACACAAATAGATGTATATACCACTATAAAGAATTCTATAAAAAACTCTCTTGAAATGATGAAAAATATTCAAAATATATATGGAACTAGTAAGGGTAATGAAATAAGTAAAAATAGAGAATATATCAGTTTTTATCCTATAAATTTTAGTGATGGAAAAGCTTATTTAGTCATTAAGGGTATGCCCCAATATGAAATAATTTATGAAAAAAGATACAATCCCATTCCTGGGACAATTGTATCTTTTATATCATTTCTAACAATGTTTTATTTTATAACTAATAAAAAAATGAAATATATAGAAAATATATCTTCTGGACTTATAGAAATATCAAGGGGAAATTTAGATTATAGAATAAAGAGTCAGGGAAGAGATGAATTGGCTTTGCTGTCAAATAATATAAATTTTATGGCAGAAGAGCTAAATAATAAAATGAAAGTTGAAAGGGAAGAGGAGAGAATAAAAAATGAACTCATAACTAATGTATCTCATGATTTAAGAACACCACTTACTTCTATTAAAGGGTATTTAGCTCTTATTAAAGATAAAAGATATGAGGATGAAACACAAATGAAACAATATATTAATATTGCTTACAATAAATCTGAAAAGTTAGAAGAATTAATAAATGATCTGTTTGAATACACTAAACTTACCAATAATGCAGTTAATTTAAATAGGCAGAGTATATCCTTAAATGGATTACTAGAACAACTTATAGAAGAATTGGTTCCGATTTGTGAAGAGACAGGGGTAACTATTACAAGAAATTTTCCAAAACACAAATTTCTTGTTTATTTAGATCCGAATAAAACTGCAAGAGTGTTTGAAAATTTATTTATAAATGCTATAAGATATAGCATAAAACCAGGAGATGTAGAAGTTTCATTGAAAGAACAAAAAGGTGGTGCAGTAATCTCTATAAAAAACAAGTGTGAGCCTGTAAGTAAAGAAGAAGTTGATAAGTTATTTGATAGGTTTTATAGAGTGGATAAATCAAGATCTTCTAATACAGGAGGAAGTGGGCTTGGACTTGCTATTGCTAAAAGTATAGTGGAAATTCAAGGTGGAAAAATAAAGGCAGAATATTCTTCTGGTTATATGATATTTGATGTAATTTTTAATTTGGCAAATAGTAGGTCATAGAAACAATATCTTACATGAATTACATTCAAATTTATATTATAATGGATTATAATATAAATATGGGTTTTAAAGGAGGAATATAAATGGATAAAATTACCTTATTAGATGAACTGGTAGAAGTAGCTGCAAAACCTGTACTTCAAGTCAGAAATTATTGGCATGCTAGTGTGTACAATGTTTTGAAGGCAAAGAAGGACTCTATAAACGATGACAACAAATATTTTTTAGAATTAAAGGCTGATATTTTGAGTATAAAAAGGCTTTGGAAGGAAGAACTAGATACTCTACATTCTTGGGGTAAAAAACAAGATATGCCTTCTACATCGGAAATAAGTGAAACAATTTCAAATATGGAAAGCAAATGTGAAACAGAAGTATTAAATGGAAAAGCGGTTTTTAAAAATGGAGATGAACCAGATAAAGATGATTTACAATTTCTAGAGAGATATAGTTCCATAAAAAACATAAACGAAAGATTGACCTATATGGAAGAAGATTATCTATATTGTCGTATAAGGGATTATATAGTATTGAATATATATCAATTTTTATCTCAAAACGGGGAATTTGCAATTAATATATTAAAAGATGACACTGATGAAGTTATAAAAAAAATGTCGGACTTAATTTCAAAGTATGCAGATCGGGGAATGTATGCTGACATGGAGGAAGATTAATATTAATGTACTTAAATCTAGGGGCAGCAAAAGGCATTTTTAAAGAAATAACTAGCTAGTCAGTATGTTTGTCTATTTTTTATCATGCTGCATAGGTAGGTTTCTTTCAAATGCCTAATTAGGGGGAAAATTTTGATCGTCAGGGTAATAAACCAAGTAATAATTTTATCACTTATGATGCTTATAGGAGTATTTGCAAAAAAGAAAAATATAATAACTGAAGAAGGAGAAAAAAGTCTGTCGAGTTTTTTAGTCAATATCACTCTTCCGTCACTTCTCATCACCTCCTTTAACTATAGGTATTCAGAAAAGATGATTGCTAATGCAGAAAGTATATTTTTGTATTCAATTATTATTCACATAGTGATTATATTGTTGAGTAAAGTTTGTGCTTATAAATATGAAGATAAAGTAAAGAAAGTAATGAGATTTATTATTATATTTTCTAACAGTGGATTTATGGGATATCCAGTGCTGGAGGGACTTTTTGGAAAAGTGGGAATCTTTTATGGAGCAATTTTTAATATACCTCTTAACATATTTATGTTTAGTGTAGGAATTGCCATATATACAGGTAAAAATGATATTAGAAATATAAAGAATGTAATTTCTAATCCAGTTATAATTTCAACTGTTGTTGGATTTTTAATGTTTGTATTTTCTATAAAACTTCCATATGTTATAGATACCACATTGAGTAGTGTAGGTTCTATGACCACACCGCTTTCTATGATTATAGTAGGAACTATGCTGGCAGGAGTGAAACTGAAAGATATTTTTTCGGGATTCCAGGTATATTATACTTCATTTATGAGATTGATATTAGTGCCTCTAGTTACTGTTTTACTCTTGAAACTTATGAAGGCAGATAGTTTTATGATTCAAATGTGTGCTGTAATTGAAGCAATGCCATCAGCTGTTCTAGCTTCTGTGCTTGCACAGCAGTATGGAGCAGATAATAAATTGGCAGCTAGAAGCGTTTTTATAACTACTATAATTTCAATGATTACTATCCCTATTGTAGTTATATTTATACAATTTCTAACTAAAGTTTGAAGGAGGGTTACATATTGTTTGATACACACGTACATACTAATTTTTCTACGGATTCTGATATGAAAATAGAAGAAGCTATAAAATCTGCAAAAGAAAAAGGTATATCTTTTATAACAACAGAACATATGGATATCAATTTTCCAAAAGAAGGTCTGTTTTGTTTTAACGTAGATGAATATTTAAACAAGTATTTAAAATATAGAAATGACAACCTACTTCTCGGCATAGAGCTTGGAATGAAGGAGGATTGTTTAGAACAAAGCAGAAAGTTAATAAAGGATAATTCTTTTGACTATGTAATTGGATCTATACATTTAGTGGAGAACTTAGATCTCTATTATTCAGATTATTATGAAGGCAAAAGTAAAAAAGAAGCTTATTTTAAATATTTGGAGGATATGCTAAAGAATTTAAAACAATTTGAGTTTATAGATAGTCTGGGTCACATTGATTATATAGCTAGGTATGCTAAATTTGAGGATAAAGAATTATACTACAGTGATTTTCCAGATGTAATAGATGAGATATTCAAAGTGGTCATAGATAAAGAAAAATGTTTGGAGTTAAATACCAGGAGAATTAAAAATAAAAATTCAATAAAAAATATGTTGGAAATATATAAAAGATTTAATGAATTAGGAGGAAAATATATAACAGTAGGGTCTGATGCCCATAATTTAGATTCCATGGGAAGTAACTTTAGGGAAGCAGTAGAAATTGCCAGAAGGTGTAATTTAAAAATAGTATATTTTAAAAATAGAAAAGAAGAGTATGATAAAGAGGTGTAGATTATGGATTTTACAAATAATTCGGCTGAAGTAATCAAGCAATTAGATAAAGAAGGAGCTTTCCTTACAAGTAAATATAATGGGAAAGTAAATACTATGACAATAGGATGGGGAAGCATAGGTTTTGTATGGAGGAAACCTGTGTTCACTGTGCTTGTGAGACAATCCAGATATACTAAGGAGTTTATAGAAAATAGCGGTAATTTTACAGTAAGTGTTCCTTTTAGAAGTGATATGAAGAAGGCCCTTGCAATATGTGGAACTAAATCTGGTAGGAATATAGATAAATTCAAGGTGTGTAATTTGCAGCTTAATTCAGGTAGAAGTGTAGATAGCCCGGTAATAGCAGGATGTGACATGTATTATGAATGTAAGATTATATATAAACAGGATATGAAAAAAGAACTTTTGACAAAGGAAGTAGATTTAAATTGTTATCTTGATGGAGATTATCATACAGTTTATTATGGAGAAATAGTAAATTGCTATGAAAAATAAAGTTCTCATTGTAAAGATATTTAATTTTTATAGGTAAAACATATGTTGTATAAGTACTATGAGTTCATACATAGTATTTATACAGTATGTGTTTTATTTTTTTAGTTAGAAACTATATAAGTTAGATTTCTATTTTACAGAATTAAAGTTATTAACTTAAAACTCTTCTATTATAAGTAGAGGAATATTGTTGTGTAAATTTTTTATATATCAAAATAATACATCATATTCAAATCTATATAATACAAAAACAGGTCGAAATAATCAAAAAAAGATAGGAACTTTAAGAATAAAATGTAATTATGAAAATGATTAATAAAAGTTATATAAAATTAATTAAGGGGGTTGTTTAATTGAATGATGTTTTAAACAAACTTTATACTGCAAATCAAAGTAAAAGAATAGAAAAATTAACTAACGATTTATACTCGGTAACTCCTGAAATCGAAGCGCAAAGAGCAGTTTTAATAACGGAATCTTTTAAGGAAACTGAAGCTTATCCTATGATTATTAGAAGAGCTAAAGCTTTAGAAAAAATACTAAATGAAATGGATATAGTTATTCGTGATGAAGAACTTATTGTAGGAAATTTAACTAAAAAACCTAGGGCGGCTTCAATATTTCCGGAATTTTCAAACAAGTGGCTTTTAGAGGAATTTGATACTCTTGCAAAAAGAACTGGTGATGTATTCCTTATTAGTGAAGATGTAAAATCACAACTTAGAGAAGTATTTAAATATTGGGATGGAAAAACAACAAATGAGCTTGCAACAGAGTATATGTTTTCAGAAACGAAGGAAGCAATGGAAGCAGGGGTATTTACTGTTGGAAATTATTACTTCAATGGTATAGGTCATATTTCTGTAGATTATGCAAAAGTATTATCTAAAGGATTTAACGGTATAATTGAAGATGCGGAAAGTGAAAAGGCTAAAGCAGATAAACAAGATCCAGATTACATAAAGAAGGATCAGTTTTTAACAGCTGTAATCATAACTTCAAAAGCTGTTATTAAATTTGCTAGACGTTTTGCAGAATTAGCTAGAAATTTAGCAAGTCAATCATTGGATTCACGAAGACGTGAAGAGTTAATGCAAATAGCTGAAAATTGTCAGTGGGTACCTGAAAGACCAGCTAGAACATTTTATGAGGCTCTACAATCATTTTGGTTTGTACAATCTATTATTCAGATAGAATCTAATGGACATTCAATTTCACCTATGCGTTTTGACCAATATATGTATCCTTATTTTAAGAAGGATATATCAAACGGACTTATTACACAAGAAAAAGCTCAAGAACTTTTAGATTGTCTATGGGTTAAATTTAATGATGTTAATAAAGTTCGTGATGAAGGATCAACAAAAGCATTTGGTGGATATCCAATGTTCCAGAACTTAATTGTAGGTGGACAAACTATTGATGGAAGAGATGCTACAAATGAGCTTTCATTTATGTGTCTTGAAGCTACTGCACATACCAAGTTACCACAACCGTCAATTTCAATAAGAGCTTGGAACAAAACTCCAGATGAGTTATTATTAAAAGCTGCTGAAGTAACTCGTTTAGGTTTAGGTATGCCAGCTTACTATAATGATGAAGTTATCATCCCTTCTTTGACAAGTCGAGGTCTTACATTAGAAGATGCTAGAGATTATGGTATTATTGGGTGCGTAGAACCTCAAAAAGGTGGAAAGACTGAAGGGTGGCATGATGCTGCATTCTTTAATATTGTAAAGGTATTAGAGATAACTATAAATAATGGTATGGATAATGGAAAACAGATAGGATTAAGAACTGGAGACTTCGCTTCTTTTACATCATTTGAGAAACTATTTGATGCATACAAATTGCAAATGGAATATTTTGTTAAACTTTTAGTTAATGCAGATAACAGCGTAGATCTAGCACACGGAGAGAGAGCACCATTACCATTCTTATCTTCAATGGCAGACGATTGTATAGCTAGAGGAAAATCATTACAAGAAGGAGGAGCGCATTACAACTTTACAGGACCACAAGGAGTAGGAGTTGCAAATGCAGCAGACTCATTAGAAGCTATTAAAAAACTTGTTTTTGAAGACAAAAAAATAAGTTTACAGGATTTAAAGAATGCGTTAGATACTAATTTTGGTGAATGTAAGAAAAGTCCAATGTCTGAACTTGCTAAGAGCATAAATGAAGTGGGTGATATGAAAGGATTAACACCTGAAACTATATTGAAAGTTATTGAGAAATTATTATCAGAAGAAAAGAAAACCTCATTAGAAGGCTTGGAACCGGGTAAAGATATTAACTTAGGTAGTTATGGAAATAAAGAGAGTATTCGCCAAATGCTATTAAATAGAGCACCTAAGTTTGGTAATGACATAGATGAGGTTGATGATTTAGCACGAGAAGCTGCATTAATTTACTGTAATGAAGTTGAAAAATACACTAATCCACGTAATGGTCAATTCCAACCAGGACTTTATCCTGTTTCTGCAAATGTTCCAATGGGATCACAGACAGGAGCAACACCAGATGGAAGAAAAGCTGGGGAACCACTAGCAGATGGTGTATCACCAGTTTCAGGAAGAGATGCAATGGGACCAACTGCAGCTGCTAATTCTGTTGCGAAAATAGACCATTGTAAAGCTTCAAATGGTACATTATTTAATCAAAAGTTTCATCCATCTGCTTTAGAAGGTCAGACTGGCTTACAGAATTTATCTTCTCTAGTAAGAACCTTTTTCGATGAAAAAGGATTACATGTACAATTTAATGTAGTAAGTAGAGAAACGCTTTTAGATGCTCAAAAGAATCCTGAAAATTATAGAAATCTAGTAGTACGTGTAGCTGGATATAGTGCTCACTTTACTTCTTTAGATAAGTCAATTCAGGATGATATTATAAAAAGAACAGAACATACTTTTTAGTCAGTTTGGTTCCATATATGTTGAGGAAGGGTTTTTACTACTTCCTCATTTTTAAATTAGTAAAAGAGAGTTAGTTGTAAAGTTTTTTATAGAGCAGCTTTTTATAGGAGGAAAAGTTATGTTGAATTATCAAGTGAATTTAGATAAAAAAGGAGTTATTTTTGATATACAGAGATTTTCTGTTCATGATGGACCGGGAATTCGTACAATAGTCTTTTTTAAAGGCTGCCCATTATCTTGTCGTTGGTGTAGTAACCCAGAATCTCAGTGTATGGAGCCACAAGTAATGTTTATTCCAAGCAAATGTATAGGATGTAAAAAGTGCTATGAAGTTTGCAGCAATGGAGCAATAGACTTCAACCTTCCTTCTAGAGTTGATCAGAATAAATGTGTTAAGTGTGGTAAGTGTGTTGAAAATTGTTATGCTGGAGCTTTGAATTTAGCAGGAAACACGAGAACTGTAAAGGAATTGTTACTAGAATTGAAAAAGGATAATATATATTATAGACGATCTGGTGGTGGAATTACTTTATCAGGAGGAGAAGTAACAGCTCAACCTGAGTTTGCTGAAGAATTATTAAAAGGATGCAAACAAAATGGTTGGCACACAGCCATTGAAACCGCAGCATTTACATCTCCAAAGGTTTTAGAAAGGATGTTACCCTGGATTGATTTAGTTATGCTTGATATTAAGCACATGGATGCAAATAAACATTTAGAGTATACAGGAAAGCCTAATGGGGTAATTTTACAGAATGCAAAATTAATAGCTCAGTTTGGAACTCAGTTAATAATAAGAGTACCTGTTATTCCGGGAGTTAATAACGATGAAAATAATGTAAGAGCTACAGCTAATTTTGCAGTTAGCCTTAAAAGTGTTAAAGAATTGCATCTTCTACCATACCATCGTCTTGGTGAAAATAAGTATGAGTACTTAGGACATGATTATATAATGAAGGGTTTACAACCACCTACTAAAGAAGAAATAAATAATCTTAAAGAACTAGTGGAAGAGTATGGACTAATATGTAAAGTTGGTGGAATTGACTAGTTCTAAATGATAAATAGAGAGAAGCGTATTAAACATCCAGCTTTAATATGCTTCTCTTATTAATTCGTCAGTAATTTTTAGGGATTAGTGCAATAACTCATTTTAAATTTGTAAGGTGACTTATTCTCGTTCTTAAAAAATACTTTGCTGAAATATGCAATATCAGTATAACCTACTTCCATGGCAATTTGTGTTATAGATTTATCTGTATTAACTAATAATTTTTTAGCATTTTCAAGTCTAAGATTTGTAATATACTGAGTAAATGTCACTCCCATTTTTTGTTTAAAATATCTACTTAAGTACTGAGGATTTAAGTGTACAAAATTTGCTACAGTATTTAATTTTATATCTTGTGTATAGTTATTATCAATATATTTTATTGCAGTTTTTATAGTACTTTCAGAAATTTCCTTAGACTTTAAATTAGCTATTTTTCTAGAATCAAAGTTATCTATAGATTTAAGAGCTTTATTTATAGAAGCCTTTAGATTAGATGGCCGAACAGGTTTTAATAAATAATCTATTACTCCATATTTTATTGCTGTTTGTGCGTAGTCAAATTCTCCATAGGCTGTTATTATAATTGTTTTAGTGTTTGGCAGAAAGCTAATTATTTCTTTTTGAGCATCTAAACCAGTTTTTTCAGGCATTTTTATATCCATAAGAATTATATCAGGTTTATTTATCTTAGCATTTAATATTGCTTCTTCTCCGTTTTTGGAATCTCCTTTAATATCAATATTAAAGAATTCTCTTTGTAATAATATTCTTAATGATCTTCTCTCAAGAGGTTCATCATCGACTATCATAAGTTTATACATCTTAATCATCCTCCTGTTAAGGTATTATTTCAATTTTGGAATACGTATATATACTTTTGTTCCAACATCAAGAGTACTTTTTATTTTCAGACCGTAATCTCTACCAAAATAATGTTTTAGCCTATTATCAGTATTTTGCAGTCCTATACCTAAACCACTATCAGAGAGGTCTTTTGAGTTATTTAATAGGTTAAGTATGCTGCTATTAATTCCTCTGCCATTATCACTTATTTCAATTATTATATCTTTTTTTGAATTGGAGGTGCTATTTATAGTTATTTTTCCACCTTCTTTTTTTGTTTCAAGTCCATGAACGAGGGAGTTTTCAACAAGTGGTTGAAGAATCATGGTTGGAATTCTATATTCATTAAGAGATTCATCTATATTAATTTCATAGGAAATTCTATCACTGTACCTTAAAGCTTGGATAAAAAGATATCGTTTTATATTAGTAATTTCATCTTTAAGCTTGGGAAACTCCTCTAAGTTCCGTAAGCTATATCTTAATAAATCAGAGAGATTATATATTAGTTCTTCTGTTGTAGGAGCATTTTCAATTAGAGCCATACTTGCTATTGTATTTAAAGTGTTAAACAAAAAGTGAGGATTAATTTGGGCTTGTATAGTTTTTAACTGCATTTTTTTGGCATACTGTTCAAGCTTAATTTTTTCTTCACTTTCTTTTAATAATTTTTCCTGCGTAAGAGTATGAAGACCCATTTCAGCTATATAATTTGCAAGAAATGTATAAAATGAAACACAATTTCGTAGGTAGTCGCTTTCAACAATTTCTATGCGTTCAGCAGCTTCCTTTAGTTTTTTTAGGGGAATTTCATAATTCTTAGAAATCCAATTTAAGTCTATGGAATCTCTTGTTTGTTGTCCTTTTAGTAATACTTGTCCGCCCAATACGGCACCTACGTAGATATCGTTTACTATTATAGGTGCAGCACAATCCATTAGCCCTGTGTGACATTTATATACTCTTGATTTTTTATCCTTCATGGCCATAAAGCCTGCTTGAGAATCACAGGATATACAGTTTTTACATCCTTTTGGGGAGGAACGAATAAGTTTACAAAATGGTGTAAAATTGTTTTCATTACAAACAGGAACCCCGTGAATATCTGTTGTAACTGCAGAAAAAATAACTATTTTAGCGAGTTTGTCTTGGATATCTTTTAAAGTGTTTATATCAATAATGTCACTGAATTTAAGATCTTTTAATGAATTCATTTGTATATCCTCCGTAAAAAAAAATCTTGTAAATAGTAAATTACTTTAGAAATATAGCTTATGTATATTTGTAAAATTTAAGAATATTTTAAGGGGTACACGATTTGAAAGTCACAGAAAATAAAATTAAAACTTATTGAGTTTATTTTTTAACAATTAAAACTGTGAAAATAAAATAAGTTAAATGAAAAATAGATATTTAACTTATATAATACTCAAATATAATACTCAAACAAAATTTGTCGCTTAATAGAATTATAATATTTAATGTGTCGATTTACAAGAAAATTAACTAATGAATATAAAAATATAACAAATTTCTAAGATGTCAAAATAGTACAACATATAAAAATATATATTGTACAAAATGGAGTCGAATTTATTAAAAAATTTTATTTGCTTTTGTAATAAAATTAAACCACAAATTTGATTATAAAAAATATTAGAAACTTTTGGGGGTGAGATCTTATAGGAAAAAAACATTGCTAGATACAGTAATTTAATAAATTATCAGCTAATAAGAAGGCTGCAAGGTTTAGTAGCTAAGGTAGCAAATGTTAAATAAATTTACCTTCATTGTCAAAATATTAAATGTTTCGAGGTGGAAAAATGGATCAAGAGATAATCAATAAGGTTTTGGAAGAGCTTAGAAAGAAAACAAATTGTGAAAATTCAAGTGGTACAACAACAGATAAAACACAAAATACACAAAATTCTAAACCAGAATTAAAGGAAGAAAAAATAATAGAAAAGGAAGAAAAGAGGGAAGCTTTTATGATAAATGATACGCCTGTAATAACAGAATATGTAGGATGTGCTATTGGAGATACGGTTGGTTTGGTTATTGCTAACATTGATGGAAGTATTCAAGAAAAAATGAACTTGGATCCTAAGTACCGTTCTTTAGGAATTATAAGTGCAAGAACAGGTGCTGGACCTCATATTATGGCTGCAGATGAAGCCGTAAAAGCAACAAATACTGTAATTGCGGCAATAGAGCTTCCAAGGGATACAAAAGGTGGTGCAGGACATGGATCACTCATAATTTTTGCTTCTGAAGATGTATCAGATGCTAGAAGAGCTGTTGAAGTTGCATTAAAAGATGTAGAAAGAACATTTGGAGATGTATATGGATGTGATGCAGGACATGCAGAACTTCATTATACTGCAAGAGCAAGTCTTGCACTCGAAAAGGCTTATGGGGCTCCACTTGGAAAATCTTTTGGAATAGTTGTAGGAGCACCAGCAGGGGTAGGATTAGTTATGGCAGATACTGCAATGAAAACTGCTAATGTGGAATTAGTTACTTATGCAAGTCCAAATGATGGTACAGCACATTCCAATGAGGTAATTATATCAATAACAGGAGATTCTGGAGCTGTTAAGCAATCTGTAATAGCGGCTAGAGAAGTAGGAATAGGAATATTAAAATCTATGGGACAAAATCCTATTTCAACTACAAAGCCTTATATTTAAGATATATGCGAAGTTTATATAAATATATGTTATAAACGTAAAAGAAGGGATAATATGAATACATTTAACATTAAACCTACAATTTGTTTTGATAGAGGGTCGATAGAGTATTTGAAAAGCATAAAGAATAAAAAAGTATGTATAGTTACGGACCCATTTATGCTTAAATCAGGTACTGCAGATAAAATAATTGACATATTAAAAGATAATAAAGTTAAGTATGAAATTTTTTCAGAGATAAAACCTGATCCGCCGATTGAAATCGTTGCTATGGGAGTAAATAAAATGAGAATATTTAAACCAGATGTAGTAATTGCATTAGGTGGCGGTTCATCAATTGATGCTACAAAAAGCATTATATTTTTTACTATTAAAATATTAAATACTAATGGAGGCAATTATAAAAAACCATTATTTATAGCTATTCCAACTACTAGTGGTACAGGATCAGAAGTTACTTCTTTTTCAGTAATTACTATGGGAAGTACAAAATTTCCTTTGATTAATGATGAATTAGTTCCAGATATAGCTATAATAGATGCAAATCTTGTTAAAACAGTGCCTCAACAAATAACAGCAGATACTGGAATGGATGTTTTGACTCATGCTATTGAGGCGTATGTTTCGACAAAAAGCTCTGATTATACAGATGCGCTGGCTGAAAAGGTTGTAAAATTAGTATTTGACTATTTACTAAGGGCTTATAGAGATGGAAACGATGTGTTTGCAAGAGAAAAATTGCATAATGCATCTTGTATTGCTGGTATGGCATTTACAAATGCATCTCTAGGAATTAATCACAGTATGGCACATACATTAGGGGGGAAATTTCATATACCACATGGTAGGGCAAATGCAATTTTATTACCTTATGTTATTGAGTATAATGCTAATTTGAAATCAGAAAATGAAACAGAATCAGGAAAAAAGTATGCTAATTTGTCTAGAATCTTAGGGTTACCTTGTGCTTCTACAAATGAGGGAGTAAAAAGTATTATTGCTGCAATAAAAATATTAATGAATGCAACTAATACACCTATGAACTTACAGGAAGTAAACATAGATAAACTTGATTTTTTAAAAGAACTAGAAAATATGGTAAATGATGCTTTAAATGATAAATGCACAGCTACTAATCCAAGGAAAGCTAGCAAAGAAGAAATAGCTCAATTGTTTCAAGAAGTTTATGGTAAATAGCGTTTTTATAAATTAGCGAAAATGTTAACAATAAGGAGGGTAATATGAATATGAAAAATAAATTATTAGGTGAATGTTTTGCTGAATTTATAGGTACATTTATCTTATTATTTATTGGAATTGGGGTAGTAGCAGCTCTAGTTGCAGTAAATGCAAACGTTACATTTTGGGGATTATCTATGTGTTGGGGATTAGCTATAACAATAGCTATATTTGTTGTTGGCGATACTTCCGGAGCTCATATAAATCCTGCGGTTACAATAGCTCTAGCAGTATGGAAGAAATTTGACA
The DNA here is from genome assembly GCF_004006395.2 of Clostridium sp. AWRP. Classification (NCBI taxonomy): domain Bacteria; kingdom Bacillati; phylum Bacillota; class Clostridia; order Eubacteriales; family Clostridiaceae; genus Clostridium; species Clostridium sp. AWRP. Next base: position 1,302,310 of record NZ_CP029758.2, read on the forward strand.
AAAAGAAAGTAATTCCTTATATTATTTCACAAATTTTAGGAGCTTTTACAGCAGCAGCAATAGTTTATGGATTATATGGTAGTTCTATAAGACAATTTGAAAGCAGCAAAAATATTATTAGAAACTCACAAGCTGGGTGGAGTTCAGCAGGAATATTTAGTACATTCCCTAAAACAGGGTTGTCAATGTTTAATGCTTTTATGGTAGAAATGTGTATAACAGCCATTTTGGTATTAGTTATTTTTGCAGTAACAGATGGATGCAATAAAAGTTGTCCTAAAAATGGTATGCCAGCTTTGGCTATAGGTTTAGTAGTAGCGTTATTAGGAGCATCATTTGGAACTTTAACTGGTTTTGCTATGAATCCAGCTCGTGATTTTGGTCCAAGATTATTATGTGTACTGGCAGGATGGGGAACAAATGCTTTTGGACCTAATAACTATGGACTTATTGTACCTATATTTGCTCCTATTGTAGGAGGAATTTTAGGTGGAGGTATATATGAAAAATTAATTTCACTTTATTTACCTGCTAAAATGAAATCTAGTATTGAAAAGAATCAGGTTGAGAGCTAGAGAGGGTAAAGGGGGTTCAAAATGAAATTTATTACCGAAATTGATTTGCGGGATTTATATAGAAAAGAACCTTTTACAGATTATGAGTTAAAACTTGGGACAAGACTTACACCTGAAGCAAGTCAGTTTCTGTCAGACAAAGGTATAAATATGTTTGATGATGAGTCTTATTACAAAAATAAAAATGTTGTAAATAAAGGACAACCTGTGGAGAAGAAGCAGGATGTAGATAAAAAACAAGCTGTAGAGAAAAAGGAAACTGTGGAAAAGGTGCAGACTATAAATGAAAATCAAATACCTGCACAGCCCAAAAAGAAGAATAATTGGAAGAAGAAAAAACTTTACAGTAAGATGAAATCAACGGAAGCATTGTTCCTTATTACAGAAGAAGAACTTTTGAATAAGGATATCCTTTGGGCACAGAATGTTATTAGTTTAGGTAAGCAGTTTACTAAAATTAAAAACGCCATTCAGGATAAAGGGTCCGTTGAAAATCTTTGTATTAAGGAATGTACAGCAATAAATTTTAGCAATTATTCACTTGATTTAGATGATTGCTTTGAAATTACAGAATTTCATATGCAGCTTAAAAAGGGCAGAGATATCATAATTTTGCATAGACTGCGCTGTGCTCTTAGAGAAATTGAACCGTTTATTTTAGAAGCATATGAAGATAGTGAAGATGAAGATGCATTGTGCAGTGATATTATTGGAAAGATCAATCAAATTATTAATGCTTTGTCCCAAATGATTTGTTCTATTTTTGGAGGTACAAAATGTCAGAGAAAAATTTGACTTTTAAATTCTGCGACCAACTTGTGAAAGATTTTGAACATGTAGTGAAACATCCAATTGTTGGTAAATATTCTGCCTATTATACAGGAGTTGACTTAGGTACAGCATGTGTTGTCCTAGCAGTTGTAGATGAAAACTATAAACCAGTAGCAGGTGCTTATAAATATGCAGACGTAGTTCGAGATGGTATGGTTGTTGATTATATTGGTGCAATTAATATTGTTAGAGAGATGAAGCATGAAATTGAAGAAAAGTTAGGTACAGAGTTGATTTATGGAGCTGCAGCTATTCCACCTGGAACAGATGAGTTGGATTCAGGGGCAGTAAAAAATGTAGTTCAGGCAGCTGGTTTTGAACTTACAAGTGTACTTGATGAACCAACGGCTGCTAATAAAGTTCTTAGAATTAAGAATGGTGCAGTTGTAGATATCGGTGGTGGAACGACTGGAATTTCAATTTTAAAAGATGGAAAAGTTGTTTATATTGCAGATGAACCAACAGGAGGTACTCAATTTTCATTAGTAGTTTCTGGTGCATATAAAATGCCTTTTGCAGAAGCAGAATTGTATAAACGTAATCCGGGAAACCATAAGGATCTTTTACCTGTATTAAAGCCAGTAGTTGAGAAAATTGCATCTATTATTAACCAGCATATTAAAGGGTATGATGTTCAGGAAATATCTTTGGTAGGAGGAACTTGCTGCCTGACAGGTATTGAGACAATTATAGAAAAAAAGACAGGAATATTTACTCATAAGCCAAAGAATCCGATGTTTGTAACCCCTTTAGGTATAGCACTTAGTTGTACACAGGAAAGTATATAGTTGGAGATGGCATAATGTGGGATTTCGAATTATTAAATCACCTTCAAAGGATACTATAGATATGCTAAGGAGAAAGATATATGTTAATAGCAAGATTAATTGACAATGTATGGGCAACAAGAAAAGCAGAATCACTTAATGGATTGAAGCTTATGTTAGCGGAAGTAATTGGTGGAACTGGTGCTGGCCAACATTTAATTGTAGCAGATATAATCAGTGCTGGAATTGGAGATAGAGTTATTGTTTCAACGGGGTCATCAGCTCGAAAAATGTTAGATGAATGTGAAGATATCCCGGTTGATGCAGTTGTTGTTGGAATTATTGATGAAGACTGCAATGTAGAATAGACTCAGGAGGTACAAGAATGAAAAGATTAATTTGTGCAAAAGATGTTGAGACTGCAGAAAGGCAGGGCCAAAAAGTAGTGTACATTGGCTGTGAAGCAATTATTACTCCATCAGCCAAAGATATAGCAAAAAATTATGGCATAGAATTTTCTACTGAAAAGCAAGTCCTTGAAGCAAAAAGTTCTTGTGAAGAGGAAACTCCTTGTGAAACAAAAACTTCTGAGCTTGAAAAAGTTTTTGAAAGTGGAATTGATAGTGAAGTGATTTATAAAGTATTCAAGGTAATGATGGATAAAGGACTTTTGAATGGAGTGATTGATTTGATTACTAATAAGAAGCCTTATCTTGCTGAGACTGACACTATCGGTTTGAAGATCGTTCGTGGAAGTTCAGTAAAGTATGAAGCACTAGATACAGGAAATCCTGATGATAAAGTATTTTATCAGGAAATAATCAATGCAGACGATAGTTCTTCAATGAATGCCGGATTTATTACAATTGAAAATTGTAAATTTGATTGGGAAACAGAATGTCAGGAACTTTACTATGTTATAGAGGGTACATTGACAGTAACAGTAGATAATAAAGTTTATACTGCACATCCTGGTGATTCAGTATTCTTCCCTAAGGGAGCCAAGATAGCATTTGGTTCACCTGACAAGATGAAAGCATTCTATGCTACATATTAGAATGGCTGATCAAGGTTGAGGAGGGTTAAATAATGCAGGCACTTGGGTTAATCGAAACAATAGGACTTATTGCAGCTATTGAGAGCGCAGATGCTATGCTTAAGGCGGCAGATGTGAATCTCTTAGAAAAGACATATGTAGGAGGGGGGCTTGTTTCGATTGCTGTAACTGGTGATGTGGGGGCTGTGAAAGCAGCTGTAGACGCTGGTGGAGCGGCAGTTAGAAACATAAATGACATATTGCTTGTTTCACAACATGTTATTCCCCGTCCACATGAGGAATTAGATAATATAATTGTATCAGCAGTACCACTGAAAGATAGAAATATTCCAACTGTCGCTCCAGCGAAAAACCAACCAGAAGATGAAACAACAGTTGAAGTAATTGAAGAAGATACTGTAGAGGTTCCCGTTAAGATAGAAGATTCAATAGTAGAGGACTCAATAGAAGAGAATTCAACAGTAGAAAATTCAGAGAATGAGGAGCTTTTGCCAGAAAAAATAACTGATCCTTTTAAAATGGATTTGACTAAACTAAATAGGAAAGCTGTAGATAAGATGGTGCTTGACTATGGCTTAGAAAAAGCTATTGAGATTTTGAGTAAGTTTAAGGTAATAGAGCTTCGAAATCTTGCTCGCAAATATAAGAACTTTGGTATCAAAGGGAGGTCCATTTCTAAAGCAGATAAGATGCTGCTGCTTGTAGAATTCAGAAAATATTATGGGCATAATTAATAAGTTATAAAATTTGAACATATATGAAAAATCATTGGAGGGATCACAATTGGGAAATTTTTACAAAGACTTATGTTCTATACAAGAAGCAAGAGATCTTGCACGTTTAGGAAAAATTGCAGCAGACCAAATTGCTGATTATACTGAAGAACAAATTGATAAAATCCTATGTAATATGGTTAGGGTAGCAGAAGAAAATGCAGTTTGCCTTGGTAAAATGGCTGCAGAAGAAACTGGTTTTGGAAAAGCTGAAGATAAGGCTTATAAGAACCATATGGCTGCTACTACAGTATATAATTACATCAAGGATATGAAGACTATTGGTGTTATAAAAGAAGATAAAAGTCAGGGTGTAATTGAATTTGCAGAACCAGTTGGTTTATTAATGGGTATTGTACCATCTACAAATCCAACATCTACTGTTATTTATAAATCAATCATTGCAATTAAATCAAGAAATGCAATTGTATTCTCACCACACCCAGCTGCATTAAAATGTTCAACAAAAGCAATAGAGCTTATGCGTGATGCAGCAGTAGCAGCAGGAGCTCCTGCAAATGTAATTGGTGGTATTGTTACACCATCTATACAAGCTACAAATGAACTTATGAAAGCTAAAGAAGTTGCTATGATAATTGCAACTGGAGGCCCTGGAATGGTAAAGGCTGCATATAGTTCAGGAACACCTGCAATAGGCGTTGGTGCTGGTAACTCTCCATCCTATATTGAAAGAACTGCTGATGTTCATCAATCAGTTAAAGATATAATAGCTAGTAAGAGTTTTGACTATGGTACTATTTGTGCATCCGAGCAATCAATAATTGTTGAAGAATGCAATCATGATGAAGTAATAGCTGAGTTGAAGAAACAAGGCGGATATTTCATGACAGCTGAAGAAACTGCAAAAGTTTGCAGTATACTTTTTAAGCCTGGTACACACAGCATGAGTGCTAAGTTTGTAGGAAGAGCTCCTCAGGTTATAGCAGAAGCTGCAGGTTTCTCAGTTCCAGAAGGAACAAAAGTTTTAGTAGGAGAACAAGGCGGAGTTGGTAATGGTTACCCTCTATCTTACGAGAAACTTACAACAGTACTTGCTTTCTATACAGTTAAGGATTGGCATGAAGCATGTGAGCTTAGTATAAGATTACTTCAAAATGGTCTTGGACATACTATGAACATTCATACAAATGACAGAGACTTAGTAATGAAGTTTGCTAAAAAACCAGCATCCCGTATCTTAGTTAATACTGGAGGAAGCCAGGGAGGTACTGGTGCAAGCACAGGATTAGCACCTGCATTTACATTAGGTTGTGGTACATGGGGAGGAAGTTCTGTTTCCGAAAATGTTACTCCATTACATTTAATCAATATAAAGAGAGTAGCATATGGTCTTAAAGACTGTACTACATTAGCTGCAGACGATACAACTTTCAATCATTGTGCTACAAGCCCTGCAGAATTTGCAGCAAAGAGCAATTGTGCTAGCACTGCTGCAGATACTACTGATAATGATAAACTTGCTAGACTTGTAAGTGAATTAGTAGCTGCAATGAAGGGAGCTAACTAAAATGGACAAGTACGAAGCTGTTATAAAGCTTTTATTGGAAGCTGTTCAAGGTAATCAGTCTTCTAAAGAGACAAAGCAAGATACGAATGAAATCCCGGTCGGAGTTTCAAACCGTCATATCCATCTTTCACAAGCAGATTTTAACATCTTGTTTGGAGAAGGATACCAGGTAACAAAGATAAAGGATTTAGCACAACCAGGACAGTATGCTTGTAAAGAAACAGTAACAGTATGCGGACCAAAGGGAGCTATTGAAAAAATTAGAATCCTTGGACCATTACGTAGTAAGACACAGGTAGAAATCTTAAGAGGAGATTCTTTCAAATTAGGAGTAGCTCCAGAAGTAAGGATGTCAGGTGATTTACACGGAACACCTGGAATTGCCATAATAGGACCAAAGGGATCTGTTCAAATAAAGGAAGGTGTGATTGTTGCACAGAGACACATTCACATGACTCCTGCAAATGCACAACATTTTGGTGTGCATGATGGACAGACAGTAAGCATTAAAGTTGATGGACCACGTGGTGGAATTTATAATAATGTTGCTATCAGAGCAAATGATACTTCAGCTTTAGAGTGCCATATTGACACAGAAGAAGCAAATGCTATGTGTGTTGGCAATTCATCAAAAATTACAATAGTAAAATAGTAAAATTATAAATCATAAAATAACAGTATTTGGAGAGGAGAAATAAAAATGAAATCTGATGCATTAGGAATGATTGAAACAAAGGGGTTAGTAGGTTCTATAGAGGCTGCAGATGCAATGGTAAAGGCAGCTAACGTTAACTTAATAGGAAAAGAACATGTTGGCGGCGGTCTTGTAACAGTAATGGTAAGAGGAGACGTAGGAGCAGTAAAGGCAGCTACTGATGCTGGTGCTGCTGCAGCACAACGTGTTGGAGAATTAATTTCTGTTCATGTTATTCCTCGTCCACACGTTGAAGTTGAAACTATCCTTCCTAAAACTGGTTTAAAGGAAGACTAATATTAGAAAATATAGGATATAAGATACAAAGTACAAAATAAAAAATAAATTAAAAATTAGGAGGAAATAAAAATGAAATATGATGCATTAGGAATGATTGAAACAAAAGGTTTAGTAGGTTCAATTGAAGCTGCAGATGCAATGGTAAAGGCAGCAAATGTTTATCTAATAGGAAAAGAACATGTTGGCGGCGGTCTTGTAACAGTAATGGTAAGAGGAGACGTAGGAGCAGTAAAGGCAGCTACTGATGCTGGTGCTGCTGCAGCACAACGTGTTGGAGAATTAGTTTCTGTTCATGTTATTCCTCGTCCACACGTTGAAGTTGAAACTATCCTTCCTAAAACTAATTTAAAGGAAGATGAAAAATAGATTACAGTTTAATATTTATTTAGTAAGATATAAATGAGTAGTAAAGAATGTGTAAATCCCCTTATTGATGATTTAAGGGGATTTTGTTTTAGGCAAGTTATTTTTTTTTACCCCAAAGTCTAATTAGTCTATTTTTAATTTTAGCTTCAAATCCATTAGACGTTGGATTATAGTACATAGTATTTTTATGAGAATCGGGCAAATACTGTTGATTTACAAATCCTCCATACGAGTGTGGATACAAATATCCAGTTCCATGGCCTAACTTCTCTGAACCTTTGTAATGGGCATCTCTTAAATAAATAGGTATTCCAGAATCTCTGCGTTTTCTAACATCTGTGAGAGCAGAATCAATTGCAACACAGCAAGCATTTGATTTTGGTGCTGATGCTACGTATATTGCTGCTTGAGATAGTGCATATCTACACTCAGGCATACCTATCATATGTACAGCATTCATAGCATTTGTAGCTACGACTAAAGCCATAGGGTCAGCATTTCCTACATCCTCTGAGGCTTGAATAGTGATTCTTCTTGCTATAAACATTGGATCTTCACCAGCATCTAACATTTTTGCGAGATAGTATACTGCTGCGTCAGGAGAACTTCCCCTAAGTGATTTTATGAAAGCACTTATAGTATCATAGTGGGATGTACCTTGTTTATCGTACAATGCAATTTTCCTCTGGATGCATTCTTTTGCATCGGCAGCAGTTATAAAAATTTTATCTCCCTTTCTTGATGAAGTTCTAACTGCCATATCTAAAGCATTTAAAGCCTTTCTTATATCACCATTACTATGTATAGCAAAATAATCAAACACCTCAGGAGCTACTTCTATGTTGAGATATCCAAAACCTTTTGGACTTTTGATGGCATTATTCAATGCTTCTTTAACGTTATTCTCGGAAAGATTTTTAAACTGAAAAATCATAGAACGAGAAAGAAGGGCATTATTAATTTCAAAATAGGGATTTTCTGTAGTAGCACCTATCAATATAATAATACCCTTTTCAACTGCATTTAAAACACTATCCTGTTGGGCTTTGTTGAATCTATGTATCTCATCAATAAATAATATTGTTTTTTTAGAATAAAATTTTTGGTTATCATCTGCTTCCTTTATAATCTTCTTTACATCTGATGTACCAGAATTTACAGCACTCAATTCATAAAAATTTGCCTTTGTTGTATTAGCTATAATTCTTGCCAATGTAGTCTTACCTACACCAGGTGGTCCGTAAAAAATAGCTGAGGAAATATTATCTGTAACTATTGCTCTATATAGCATTTTGCCTTTACTTAGAATATGCTCTTGGCCTATAAATTCTTCCAAGGTCTCTGGTCTCATTCTTTCGGCTAAAGGTTTTAATTCTTTATTATTTTTGTTATTAGCAAAATCGAATAGATCCATAATTTCACCATCCTTTTAAAATTATTCTATATTATTATACTGCAAAACTGATAGTTTTTAATGATAAAAGCAATATTCAAGTATTCTATTACATATGTTGATTTATTTAAAGATGTACTCAAGAAGTCTTTTGAATCAGAAATGGATATATGATAATTTTAAGCATATTTTTGTTAGTATCTTATTCAAAATTTCATACATTTAAATGTTTTAGTTGGAGTAACTATTGTCTAAATATTCTATATTTTAAATAAAAATAAAAATGTATTAATAAATAAGAGTAATTCAAACTAAGTTTCTGACGATAATGTAAAATTTACAATGACATTTTAAAAAAATATCAAAAAAATTAAATATTTTTTAAACTAATCATATTTTATGTGCTATAATTATGACAATTTATAAATCATAGAAAAATCCAATAATTGTACATTTTTTTAATGAATTTACAAATTGATACCGAATAGATAAGTCCAGTATGATAGATCTTTTCAAAAATTAGAGTTATATGATTTTTAAAGAAAATGGTATACAGTACTTGAAGACCTAGCAGGCTTATTAAATTAATATTTTTTAAATACTACATGTCAAAATCATAAACTTAAAAAAGGAGAAATTTAATATGTTTAGAAATTACAGACCTGTATGGGCAGAAGTAAATTTAGACAACCTCGCATATAATATGAGAAGCATAAAAGCCAAAACAATGACAAAAGAAATTTTTGGAGTAGTTAAAGCAGATGCGTATGGACATGGTGCTTTAGAAGTTTCAAAAGTATTATTGGAAAATGGAGCAACAAGATTATCCGTAGCAGTTTTAAGTGAAGGTATAGAGCTGAGAAAGGGAGGAATAACTTGTCCAATTAATATTTTAGGTGTTACCCCATCTACGTTGTTTCCTGACCTTATTGAATACAGTTTGGAACCAGTGGTATTTTCATATGAATATGCAAAAAGTTTATCTGAATATGCAAAAAGCAAAAACAAACAAGTAAAAGTACATCTTGCCGTAGATAGTGGAATGGGAAGAATAGGGTTTCTTCCAACAGAGCATAGTATAGAAGAGGCGGTAAAAATAAGTAAGATTTTCAATATTCAAATTGAAGGTGTTTTTTCACATTTTTCTACAGCAGATGAGAAAGATAAGAAATATTCTAAGTTTCAATTTGATAAATATAGGTGGTTTGTCAATGAGCTAAAGGAAAAAGGTTTAAATATTAAGATTAGAGATATTTCTAATAGTGCAGCAATAGTAGACTTGCCAGAGACTTATTGTGATGGAGTAAGACCTGGAATAATACTCTATGGATATTATCCTTCAGATGAAGTAGACAAGAGTAGGCTGGATATTAAGCCTGTTATGACACTAAAGGCAAGCGTTGTATACTTAAAAACTTTAAATGAAGGTCAGTATGTAGGATATGGAAGAAGGTTTAAAACTGAACGAAGAACTGTTATAGCTACTTTGCCAGTTGGGTATGCAGATGGATATACTAGAATTTTATCTGGAAAATTAAAAATAATAATAAATGGTAAGCTTGCACCAGTTATAGGCAATATTTGTATGGATCAATGTATGATTGATGTCACAGATATAGAAGATGTTAAAATTGGAGATGAGGTGATACTCATGGGCAGTGATGGAAATGTAAAATTTGATGCTGAGGATATAGCAAAACTTTTAGGTACAATAAGCTATGAAGTACTTTGTATGGTAAATAAGAGAATCCCAAGGGTATATATAAAAAATGGGCAAGTTATAAAAGTGAAAAATTATTTATAAAATAATGGTTTATTGAATAATAAATATTTGTTTAAAGAAAGAAAATATTATGAAAAAAGAACGTTGAGACTTTAGCAATTTAAGCACTTAGTTTATTTCAAACTGTTGTTCTTGAATAATCTACTCTTTGGCATATTGAATAGCTGGCATATCTTTGTAATCGGATAAAACGTCATAATTTGATATATATATCAGCTAAAAGCTATATAAATTTATTCAGATTTGTATAAAACATCTTAAATTTAGTAATGATTTATTTTATATTAGGTAGTAGTTAAAATATAAGAAATCTAGTAAAATAGAGTTATTATTTTTTAACATAGAGTACAGAATTTTACACAACCTAATAAAATTAAATGGATAAAGGGTGAATTTTATGAAATTTGGATTTAAAATTAGAAAATTGAGGCAGGAAAAGAGTATAAGTATAGAGCAACTAGCTGAAATGGCAAAACTTAGTACAGGGCTCATAAGTCAAGTAGAAAGAAACATAACAGGACCTTCTGTAACTACATTGTGGAAAATAGCTAAGGCATTAAATGTATCAATGAATTATTTTTTCGATGAAGATGAATGTGAAGAAAAAGATAATGTAGTAAGAAAAGATAAAAGAAAAATGATAATTCTTCCTAATTCTAAAATAACATATGAGCTATTGTCACCTAATATTAAGGGAAAAATAGAATATCTATTAGTAGAAATAGATGCAGGAGAGTGTAATACAAAAGATCTTATATGCCATGAGGGAGAAGAATGTGGTTATATAATTAAAGGAACGCTAAAAGTTAAATTAGGTAATAAAGAATATATTTTAGAAGAAGGCGATAGCATATATTTTAATAGTAATGTACCACATAGATATATAAATGCTGGAAATGAAAAAGTTATATCTATATGGGCCATGACCCCGCCTAGTTTTTAAAAGTATTTAAGATAATTTTCACTATAATGAAATAATAGTCTAGCTAGTTTCATTATATTTATATCTATATAACAAATTATCACTACATTTGTTAGCATATTAGCAAAAAAATAAGAATAAAATATAAAAATTATCAAAAAAATATTGAAATTATTATTAAACAGTGATATTATTAAACACAATATTATAAGCAAACAGGATTCTTATAACTTTTTAATTCAATATATTGAAAATGGGGAGATGGTATTTGATAAATAGAATCTAACAAGAATGTATAAGTACTTAAAAATAAGTTTGTGGAGGGGACAAAATGGAGAAGACAAAGATGTACAAAAAAAGATTGTGTGCAATTTTAATGGGAGTTTGTTTAGCTGCATTTTCAGTAGGATGTGGAAATACAACGTCATCAAGCAATTCAAATGGTTCTAGTTCATCAGACAAAAGTAAATTAACTATTGCTATTAATGGAGACATGGGAACTTTGGATCCAGGTGTTACGATGGATAATATGGCATGGAAAATAACATATCCTGCTTACGAAAGACTTGTACAATTTAATGGTGAATCTACAGACATAAAACCAGCGTTAGCAACTAAATGGGAGACAAGCAGTGATGGACTTATATGGACTTTTCATTTAGACAAGGGACATAAATTTACAGATGGAACAGAAGTTACATCAAATGCTGTAAAATTTTCCTTTGAAAGAATACTTGCTTTAAAGAAAGGACCAGCTGATACATTCAAAGTAATAAAGACTATAAATACACCAGATAAGTACACTGTTCAGTTTGTTTTAAACAGTGCTTTCCCTCAATTTTTAGCTACGCTTGCTACCAACTATAGTAGTATAGTAAATCCTAAAGTTATGAGTCATGAACAAAATGGTGATAAAGCTCAAAATTATTTGGCTACCCATACAGATGGAAGTGGTGCTTATGAACTTACTGAATGGAAAAAGGGAGCTTATATACATCTTACTTTGAATCCTAACTATTCTAAAAAACCAGCTTTAAAAGACGTTTATTTTAAACTAGTTGCAGATGCTTCATCAGCAAGACTTGAACTTGAAAAAGGTGATGTAGACATTGCAGAAGGAGTAGATATCGATCAAATTGATAAACTTAAAAGTAATCAAAATGTTTCAATTGTGAAAAAGTCAAGCTTACTAGTTGATTATGTATATTTAAATTGTACAAAAGGTAATCCTGCACTTCAAGACACAAAGGTAAGACAAGCTATAAGCTATGCTGTTGATTATAATTCGATAATAAGTAAAGTTATGCATGGTTATGCTTCACCGATAGCAAGTCCTGTACCAAAAGGATTGTGGGGATACAATGCATCTGCTTTTAAATACACTAAAAATGTTGAAAAAGCAAAATCACTGTTAAAAGAAGCAGGAGTAAGCAACTTACAACTCACTCTACTTTACTCAGACAGATTCCCTAACTGGGAACAAGAAGCATTGATTATACAAAGCAATCTGAAAGATATTGGTATAACAGTAAATTTAAGAAAAGTAGCTTATGCAACTATGAGAGATATGCTTGATTCAGGAAAATTTGATCTCTCACTTGGTGTTTGGAGTCCAGATTATGCAGATCCGTTTATGTTCATGAATTATTGGTTTGATTCAAATGATCAAGGACTTGCAGGCAACAGAGCTTTTTATGTTAATCCTACAGTAGACACCTTAGTTAGAAAAGCAGCATCTATAACTGATCAATCACAACGTGAGGATTTATACAATCAAGCACAAAAGGTAGTTATAGAAGATGCACCTTATGTTTACCTATATCAAAAAGATTTTGTTATACCTATCAGCAAAAATGTAAAAGGATTTGTTTATAATCCAATGTTAGAGGGAATATATAACTTAGCAGATATGAGCAAATAGTTAACAGTATAATAAATTGCAAATAATAAATTAAAAGTGACAGGTTTATAAAAACTGCATTTGCAAACTTGTCACTTTTAATTTATTACACATATACTGCATGATGTTTAGGAGGAAATATATGAAAAAGATTATTATAAAAAGACTTCTAGCAATGATATTAGTTATTTTTGGAGTTACAATAATAGTGTTTTTCCTATCTCATGTAATTCCAGGAGATCCAGCCAGAATGATGGCTGGACAGAGAGCTTCACAGGATACACTTATAAGTATTAGAAAACAGCTTGGATTAGATAAACCTTTAATAGTTCAGTATTTCATTTATATGAAAGGTCTTTTATCAGGAAATTTAGGAATATCAATAAGAACACAACAGCCAGTTGTATCAGATCTTGTAACATATTTCCCAGCTACTTTAGAATTAGTTTTATATGCATTTTTAATAGCACTTATAGTGGGAATTCCATTAGGTGTTTTAACAAGTCTAAAACAAAACACATTAACTGATTATTTAGGAAGAATTTTCTGCATAGGAGGAGTTTCTATTCCAGCATTTTGGGGAGGAATAATTTTAATACTCATATTTTATTCAAAATTAAATTTACTTCCTTCTTCAGGACGGTTATCCCTTGGTGTAGTTTTTAATACTAAAATAACTGGTCTTATAACAATAGATAGTTTGCTTACTGGAAACTTTGCAGTATTTAAAGACGCCTTAAGGCATATTATACTGCCAGCAATTGTTTTATCTTATGCACAACTTGCAACAATTACAAGGCAAGTTAGATCAAGCATGATTGAAGTTTTAAATGAAGAATATATAAAAACGGCTAGAGCAAATGGTATAAAAGAAAAATTTTTAATTGTATCTTATGCACTTAGAAATGCATTAGTTCCTACAATAACTGTAGTTGGATTATCACTTGGAGGACTTTTAGGTGGAGCAGTAGTAACAGAAACTGTATTTAACTGGCCTGGAATGGGTAAATATGTAGTTGATTCAATAGCATTTTTAGACTTTCAATCTATAATGGGATTTACTATTGTAGTTGTAATAGGATATGTTCTTATAAATTTGGTAGTTGATATTTTATATATGCTTTTGAATCCACAGACTAGGGGATAGGAGGAATACTTATGAATTTAGAGCTAGGGGTTAGTGATACATCAAATAAAAAAACTAAAAATAATAGTATTATTCTTTATAAGATAAAAAAGAATCCAATGACCATATTGGGATTTTCTATAATAATAATAATGGCATTGCTAGCTATTTTGGCACCTTATGTAACAAGTTATGATCCTACAAAAATGAATATACTAGATAGATTTCAAGCACCAAGTATAAAACATTTATTTGGAACAGATGAAGTCGGGCGTGATATTTTGACGAGAATTATTTATGGAACTCGAATATCTCTTACAACTGGAATAAGTGTAGTTGTTACTGCAGGATTTATAGGTGCTTTTATAGGATCTGTATGCGGATATTTTGGTGGATATGTAGACCAAATAATAATGAGACTGATGGATATGGTTTTAGCATTTCCAACTCTTATACTTGCAATGGTTATAGCTGCAATATTAGGATCTAGTTTATTTAATGTTATGCTTGCCATAGCTATAGTAAAAATTCCTGTGTATGTTAGATTAGCTAGAGGAGAAGCGCTTATTTTAAAAAACAACCTATATGTAAAAGCAGCTAATACCTTTGGATTATCTAATATATATATAATATTTAGGCATATTATTCCAAATGCAATAACTCCTATAATTATTCAGATTACTTTGGATTTAGGAGATACTATTTTACTTGTAGCAACACTAGGATTTTTGGGACTTGGAGCAAAGCCTCCAACTCCAGAATGGGGAACTATGATAAGTACAGGATTTAAGTACATGCTCGAACAATGGTGGTATCCTACATTTCCTGGACTTGCAGTTTTTTTAGCTTCAACTGGTTTTAATCTAATAGGAGATGGTCTAAGAGATGTACTTGACCCTAAATCTTTGAGATAGGAGGAAAATGTTTTGTTAAATGTAGAAAACTTATCTATATCTTTTGATACTTTTGAAGGTAGAATCCATGTACTTGACAACGTATCTTTTTCTGTAAATGAAGGTGAGATACTTGCTATAGTAGGAGAATCTGGATCAGGTAAATCCGTTTCAGCTTATTCTGTACTAGGACTTTTGGATAAAAATTCCAATATAGAAAATGGACAAGTGTTGTTTGAAAATACTGATCTTTTAAAATTAAAAGGAAAAGAAATACAGGAATATAGAGGTAAAAAAATAGGTATGGTTTTTCAAGAACCTATGACTGCCCTTCATCCTACAATGAAGGTTGGAAAACAAATTTTAAATGTAATAATACAAAATTCAGGAATATCAAAGGAAAAGGCGGCAGAAATAATGCTTAAAAATTTAAGGGATGTTCATTTTGAAAACCCTGAATATATAGCTAACAAATACCCATTTGAACTTTCAGGGGGGATGAGACAGAGAATAGTTATTTCTCTTGCCATGTGTAATGAACCTAAACTTTTAATTGCAGATGAACCTACTACTGCATTGGATGTAACTATACAAGCTGAAATATTAAATTTAATGAAAGAACTTGTAAAAAAAAGAAATACTGCTGTTTTATTAATTACACATGACTTTAGTGTAGTAAGAGCTGTAAGTGATAAAGTTTGTGTAATGTATGGAGGTAAAGTACTTGAAAGAGGATATACAAAAGATGTATTAGAAAAGCCAAAGCATCCATATACACAAGCACTTCTAAATGCACTTCCAGATAAAGTTGATCCGGATACAAGGCTTCAAGAAATAAAGGGAGAAGTACCTGATCTTAGATGCAGACCTAAGGGATGTATATTTGCTTCCCGGTGCCTTTTTAAAACCGATAGATGCGTGAAAGAGGCTCCGGCCCAAAAAAAAGCTTCAGAGGATCATGTTTTTTATTGCTGGGAGGTTGATAAGTGATGGAAACTATTTTAGAGATTAAAAATTTGAAAAAGGTGTTTGGCAAGTTTTCTGCATTGAAAGGAGTTTCTTTTAAATTAAATAAAGGTGAAACTTTTGGACTGGTTGGTGAATCGGGATCTGGCAAGTCAACTATTGCCAATATAATAGTAGGAATACATTCGCCTTCATCAGGTAATGTGATCTTTAAAGATAGAGAACTATGGAAAAACAATAAATATAATTGTGGTGAGTATGGAAAGATTCAAATTGTATTTCAAGATCCACGCTCTTCACTTGATCCTAGGATGACTATAAAAAGTATAATTTCAGAACCGCTTTTAGCGCTGCCGAAATTAATTAGACAGGAAAAAGGATCTAGGCAAAATCTTGCAAAACTTATAAAAAGTGTTGGACTTCAAGAACAGCATTTAGATAGATATCCACATGAATTTTCTGGAGGACAAAGACAGAGAATAGCTGTTGCCAGAGCCATAATTACAGACCCAGAAGTTATAATTTTAGATGAACCTACTTCTGCACTAGATGTATCTGTTCAAGCACAAATTTTAAATTTATTAAAGGACATTCAAAAAGAAAAAAATATAACTTATTTGTTTATTTCGCATAATATGGCTGTTGTTAAGTATATAAGCAGCAGGATAGGAGTTTTGTATAAAGGACAATTTGTTGAAATGGGAAACTCACAAGAAGTATTTGAGTGTCCTAAACATGATTATACAAAAAGATTAATTTCTAGTATATTGGAGTAAAAATTATTACAGCTAACTTGGAGGTAAATTGCAATGAAAGCTTTTGATGCACATTCTGATATGTTTACGGATATTACTATAAGACGATTAAAAGGTGAGAGAAATATTATACAAAATTATCATATAGATGAATTAAAAAAAGGAGGTGTAGCAGCTTCAATTTTAGGAATATGGATTGAACCCCTTTATGTTAATAAAGATCGTACATGGAGAACGCTTCAAATAATGGGTGCTGTTTCTGAAGAAATAGAAGATATGAAAGAATATGCTGGTATTGTATATAAATATAGTGATTTAATTAAATTAAATCAAGAGAATAGGATTGGAATAATAATGGGGATGGAAGGTGTAAGTGGATTTAGAAATGATATAAGTCTTATAAATGCAATGTATAGGTTTGGAGTTAGACATGCTATGCTTACTTGGAATGAGGAAAATGAATTTGCCACAGGGGTTAAAAGCTCAAATAAAGATAGGGGACTTACGAAAAAAGGTGTAGAATTAGTAAAGAGAATGGAGAAATTAGGAATAATAATTGATGTGTCCCATGGAAATGAAAGTACTTTTTGGGATATATATAAAAATACTACAAAACCATTTATAGCTTCACATTCTAATGTATATAATTTGTGCAATAGTATTAGAAATTTAAAAGATGATCAAATTAAAGCTATAGGTGAAAGAAATGGAGTTATAGGAGTTAACTCCTGGGTGGATTTTGTAGACAATGAAAATCCATGTGCAGAAAAATTGGCAGATCATGTGGATTATATAGTAGATAAAATTGGTATAGATCATGTAGGATTTGGATTTGATTTTGGAAATTATTTAGATTCTAAAACACTTAAATCACTTCAGGATGAAGAATATATAAAAACGCAAGGTATTGAAGATGCTTCAAAAATACCTAATTTATTAAATATTTTAAAAAGGCGAGGATATAAAAATAATGAATTAGAAAAAATAGCTTTTAAAAATATGGAGCGTATAGTGAGAGATATACTGGTATAATGGCAGGGGGTTGTTGCATTAGCTATTTTTCGAATAGCTACGAACAGTCCTTTTTTATACTAGTTTTTTATTTAATAGAATAGTTCTATTTTAAAACAAAAATGATTAAAATCAGAGGCAAAAAATGCACGTTTTATTGTTGACAACTTTACTCGGATTTGATACTATAATATTAATTAAAGTATTAAGTCACATTGATTTAAGGAAGTGATGAATTGAAGCTATCCACAAAAGGAAGATATGGGGTAAAAGCTATGGTAGATTTAGCTATTCACTATAGTGATGAGCCGTCATCTATAAAAAGTATATCGGAAAGACAAAATATATCAGAATATTATTTAGAACAGTTATTTTCGAACCTTAGAAAATCTAATTTAGTAAAAAGTATTAGGGGAGCACAAGGTGGATATATTTTGAACAGAGAACCCAAAGATATAACTGTAGCTGATATAATGAAAGTTTTAGAAGGACCTATAGAAATCTCAGATTGTGTAGATGAAAATAATGAAAGTTCCTGCAGTAATATGGATTGCTGTGCTACCAGACTTTTATGGAGTAGAATTAAAGAAAGTATAGAGGATGTTATGAAGTCTACAACTTTACAAGACATGGTAGATGATTATATTCAAATGAAACAAGAAAAAACGAAAGGGGATATATAAATGAATAAGAAGGTTTACATGGACTATTCAGCTACTACTTATACAAAACCCGAGGTATTACAAGAAATGATTCCTTATTTTACTGAAAATTTTGGAAATCCATCTTCACTGTATTCAATGTCAGATGTTCCAAGAGAGGCAATTAATACAGCTAGACAAAGAGTGTCTAAGGCAATAAATGCAGATAAAAATGAAATATTTTTTACAGCAGGCGGGTCAGAAAGTGATAACTGGATATTAAAAGGAATAGCTTTTGCAAATAAAAATAAAGGAAATCATATAATAACTACTAAGATAGAACATCATGCTATTTTACATGCATGCAAGTTTCTTGAAAAAAATGGATTTGAAGTTACCTATTTACCTGTAGATGAGTATGGATTTATAAATTTAGAAGATTTAAAAAAAGCAATTAAGGATACTACAATACTTGTATCTGTAATGTTTGCAAATAATGAAGTGGGAACCATTCAACCTATAAAGGAAATAGGTGAGATATGTAAAGAAAAGAAGATATATTTTCACACAGATGCAGTTCAAGCTGTAGGACACGTTAACATAGATGTAAAGGACATGAACATAGATGCTCTTTCTATGGCAGGGCATAAGTTTTATGGACCTAAGGGAATAGGAGCAATGTACTTGAGAAAGGGAATAAAGATTGAAAATCTGATACACGGTGGTGCCCAGGAAAGAGGAAAGAGAGCTTCTACTGAAAATGTTCCAGGAATAGTTGGAATAGGAAAAGCGATAGAACTAGCAACTTCTGAAATGAAGACAGAAAGTAAAAGACTTAGCCAATTAAGGGATAAACTTATAAAAGGATTAGTTGAAGAAATACCTTATGCTAAAGTAAATGGACCTAGTGGAGATAAGAGACTTCCTGGAAATGTTAATTTGAGCTTTATAGGAATAGAAGGAGAAACTTTGCTTTTAGATCTAAATGATGCAGGTATATTTGTTTCTACAGGAAGTGCTTGTGCATCAGCTTCATTGGATCCGTCACATGTACTTTTAGCTTTAGGGTTACCTCACGAAGTGGCACATGGTTCCCTTAGATTAACTTTAGGTGCTGGTACTACGGAAGAGGATGTAGATTATGCGCTGCAGGTAATTCCAAAAGTAGTAGCTAGAAGAAGGGCAATGTCACCGCTTTGGGAAGACTTTCTTAAAACACAAAATAAAGGAGAGAAGGTAGAACAATTATGATGTACAGTGAAAAGGTTATGGATCACTTTAGACACCCTAGAAATGTAGGTGAAATTCCAGATGCAAATGGTGTTGGAGAAGTTGGAAATCCACAATGTGGAGATATAATGAAGATATATATAAAAGTTGAAGATGATGTGATAAAAGATATAAAATTTAAGACTTTTGGATGCGGTTCTGCTATAGCATCTTCCAGTATGGCAACTGAACTTATAAAAGGAAAAAAAGTAGAAGATGCATGGGAGCTTACTAATAAGGCAGTTGCAGAGGCACTAGATGGACTTCCACCAGTAAAGATGCATTGTTCTGTTTTAGCAGAAGAAGCTATCCATAAGGCAATAAATGATTATAGAGAGTCACAGGGACTTGAACCATGGGCAACTAAAAATCATTCTGAAACTATCCACGAACATGTTCATGGAAATTAATAATAATTTAGATAATGTATAAGTAAGTTTTCTATAATATATAAAAATATAACCTCTTTATGAGGTTATATTTTTATTTTTTGGATAAACTACAAGTATATATTTTTAAATTAAGGTGATATCTTTGTATAGAATAAGAGATTTTATATTTATGGATGCAGTAAATCTTTCAGGAAATTTACTGGGGTTTATAAGTGATATATTTTTAGACTTTAATAAAAAACAAGTAAAGGGATTTGTTATAACCCCTAACAACATATTTAAAAAAAGTTTAAACGTATTTATAAAGGATATAGTGAGTTTAACATCTGTAATAGTTGTTACTAATGCAAATAGGGATAAGTATTTTCAATTTAATGATGTAAAGAAAATGAATGTAGTGGATGAAAAAGGATGTTTGATAGGAATGGTGGAAGATATATTATTTGATGAAGAAAGTTTTTGCATAAAAGCAGTTATACTTTCCACTGGATTTATAAATAATTTTATAAAAGGGAAAAAAATATTGCTTATAGATGATTTGACTTTAGGTGAAGAGAACTTATTTTACAGAGGAAAAAAAGAAAATTTAAAGTTTTTTAATTCTCCTCATGTACTATTTAACTCAGATAAGGCATCTGAAAGAAAATAGGTTAGCATACTGATTGGTTATTTTTTTGAAAATTACTAAGAAGGGAAAATACCTAAATATAATTAGGATTGTGGAAGATGATGCGGATGAATATTAGTAAAAATTCTCTTGTCAAATATGTACTTATAATAGCTATATTTGCAGCTGCTGCTTTGCTTGTTGCTAAAAGTTCTGTATTAAGGGAAATGTTATATTTGATTTTTATATCTTTTTTAATAGCCTATACCCTAAAACCTATAGAAATAAAAATGGTTAATGCTGGAATAAACAAAAAAGTTAGTGCTATTATTATAATAGGTATACTGATTTTACTAGTTGTTTCTACATTTGCCCTTCTTATACCATCTTTATTTAAGGAAAGTTTAAAGTTAAATGCCACTGCTGCAAGTATTCAGACGTTAATAGACAGATTTTATGCAAAACTAAAGTTAATTCAAGGCAATAGGACAATGCACTTATTAGTAAATAATTTAAATAGAAGGATTGACAGTGAAATTGCTTCTGTATTTGTTAAAATATTTGATTTCTTAATGAATATGGGAGAAAATATATTGTATTTAGTAGTTATACCAATAATAACTTATTATTTTTTAGCAGATGATAAATGTATAAATGAAACTCTACTTTCCGCATTCCCAGTAAATAGTAGAAAACCTATTAAAAAAATATGCTGCCATGCAGATAAGATATTAGGACGATATATAGCAAGTCAGCTCATATTGAGTGCCCTTGTGGGAATAGCTACTTTTTTTATACTTATATTTTTAAAGGTAGAATTTCCTATAATATTATCCATATTAAATGCATTCTTTAATATAATACCTTATTTTGGTCCTATATTTGGTGCTCTTCCGGCTATAGTTATAGCCCTTATAAAATCTCCAGAAACAGCTTTATGGACAGTTATATGGCTTTATCTCCTGCAGCAGATAGAAGGAAACATACTATCACCTAAGGTCACAGGAGATAGCATAGATATGCATCCTCTTATAGTCATTCTTCTATTAATAGTTGGAGGTAAAGTATCAGGATTTATTGGAATGGTATTAGCAGTACCTTTTGGAGTTGTAATTAAAGTTATATATGATGATCTGAATTACTATATGTTTTAGTTAGAATTTCAGATTAGAAAAGCCTGCAATATTGACATAAAAGTGTATTTAAATTATAATTTGTATCGTAATGGAATATAGGCAATGAATAGAAAAAGTAAATATTTTATTATACAAAGAGAGGAAGTGGATGGTGTAAACTTCTTATAATATATATTGAAGCTATCTATGAGTCATAACATATAATTTAAGAGATACAGGTTTTTTATTTTACATATCTGTTTAATTAGGGTGGTACCGCGGATTCAGCTTTCGTCCCTTTTCAGGGATGGGAGCTTTTTAATTAAAATTATTTTTTACATAATAAAATGACAAAATTTGATTACATATGAGTGAAGAGGAGAGATACATATGGAGAAATTAGGATTAAATCAAATTAGAGAGATGTATTTAAGTTTTTTTGAAAAGAAGGGTCATTTAAGGATGTCAAGTTTTTCTTTAGTCCCCAATAATGATAAGAGCTTACTTCTTATAAATGCAGGAATGGCACCTCTTAAACCCTATTTTACAGGATTGAAGGTTCCACCTAGAAAAAGGGTGACTACCTGTCAGAAATGTATAAGGACAGGAGATATTGAAAACGTTGGGAAGACATCCAGACATGGTACTTTTTTTGAAATGCTTGGAAATTTTTCTTTTGGAGACTATTTCAAGGAAGAAGTAATTCCCTGGGCTTGGGAATTTACTACTGATGTTTTAAAAATTCCTAAAGATAAATTATATGTTACCATATATTTAGATGACGATGAAGCTTATGATATATGGGTGAAAAAGACGGACATAGATCCATCTAGAATATTCAGGCTAGGAAAAGAAGATAATTTTTGGGAACATGGAGCAGGACCCTGTGGACCTTGTTCGGAGATTCACTATGACAGAGGCGAAGGAAAGATAACTACAGTAGATGAATTTGTAAAAGCAGGTGATAGTGACAGGGTAGTTGAATTTTGGAACTTGGTATTTACACAATTTGATAAAGATGAAGAAGGAAACTACAATAAGCTTTCTCATCCAAATATAGATACGGGTATGGGTCTTGAGAGAATGGCAACTATAATGCAGGGTAAAAACAGTATATTTGAAGTAGACACTATAAATTCTATATTAAAAGCAGTAAGCAATATGGCTGGTATAGAATACGGTAAAAATGAAAAAAGTGATATGTCCATGAGAATAATAACAGATCATGTGAGAAGTGTTACATTTATGATAAGTGATGGAATACTTCCATCTAATGAAGGCCGTGGGTATGTGCTTAGAAGACTTTTAAGAAGGGCTGCAAAGCATGGAAAGTCCCTTGGCATTAAGGAAGGATTTTTGTATAAACTTACAGAAGTTGTCATAAATAATTCTTGTGGAAATTATTCTGCATTGAAGGAAAAAGAAGAGTATATAAAAAAGATTATAAAGCTAGAAGAGGAAAGATTTGATGAAACTATAGACAGTGGAATGCAAATTTTAAATGACTTTATATCTGACTTAAAGTCAAATAAAAATACTGTACTGGAGGGTGAAAAGGCATTTAAATTATATGATACGTATGGTTTCCCTATAGAACTTACTCAAGAAATATTAGAAGAAAAAGGAATGACTGTAGATTTAGATGAATTCAATCATAATATGAAAGATCAGAGGGAAAGAGCAAGATCTGCTAGAGCAGAGACCAATTATATGGGAGCAGAAAATACTGTATTAAATAAAATCCCTTTTGAAATAAATACGGTATTTGAAGGGTATGATAGATTAAAATCCAGTTCCAAAGTTAAATTAATTGTAAAAGATGAAGAATTTGTATCTGTTTTAAATGAAGGAGAAGAGGGAGTTATTATAACTTCCAATACGCCTTTTTATGCTGAAATGGGAGGCCAGGTAGGAGATAAGGGAACTGTATTTAGTGAAAACTTCAAAGGAGAAGTTTTAGATTGTAAGAAAAACCTAGCAGGAAAGGTACTACATTTTGTTAAGGTTATTTCAGGAAGTATAAATTTGGAGGATACAATTGAACTGAGTGTAGACGAGGATAGAAGAAATAATATAAGAAAAAATCATACTGCAACTCATCTATTAGATTCTGCTTTAAAACAAGTTTTAGGAGAACAGGTACATCAGTCTGGTTCTTATGTAGATGAAGCTAGGCTAAGGTTTGATTTCAATCATTTTGAAGCTGTAAGCTATGAAAAATTAAGGTATATTGAAAACTTGGTAAATGAAAGTATAATGAAAGTTTATCCTGTAAAAACAACTATAATGTCCTTAGATGAAGCCAAAGAAAGTGGTGCAATAGCACTTTTTGACAACAAATATAAAGATGAAGTAAGAGTAGTTTCTGTAGGAAATTTCAGTAAGGAACTTTGTGGAGGTACTCATGTGAGTAATTCTGGAGAGATAGGCTTGTTTAAAATAACTTCTGAAACCGGGATAGCAGCTGGTATAAGGAGAATAGAAGCAGTTACAGGTAAGATGGCGATTGAATATGTTAATTCAAAAAGTGATATACTAAGAGAAATATCAAGCAAACTAAAATGTTCTGAAAAAGAAATTGTTCATAAATTGGATTTGCAATCTAGTGAACTGAAAGAATTGGAAAAGGAAATTGAAGAATTAAAATTGAAAGTTGCAGGAAGTGCAGAAGATGATATTTTAAAGTCAGTAAATAAAATAGGAGGAATAGATCTATTTACAGGTATATTGAAAGATGTAGATGGAAATTCTCTTAGGGAGCTAGCTGATAAAATCAGGAGCAAATCTGAAAATTGTGTAGTTTTGCTTGGAAGCAGCACAGGAGAAAAAGTGCAGCTTGTAGCTATGGCAACTAAAGAAGCAGTAAAAAATGGAATACATTGTGGAAAAATCATAAAGGAAGTTGCAGCAATTACAGGTGGAGGCGGTGGCGGAAGACCTGATATGGCTCAAGCAGGAGGAAAACTTCCGGATAAGTTACAAGAAGCTATAGGAAAAAGCAACACAATTATTACAAAATTAGTTAAGTAGTATACATTTTATGAAATATGTTTTATAATATATTTATTAGAATGTTAGCGGGGTGATATATATGAGCAACGATAATACTATTCAGTTTGACATTTCTGAAAGTAAAAAAGCATTGACAAAGGAAATATTGACTGAGGTTTATGATTCGCTAATTAAAAAAGGCTATAATCCAGTAAATCAATTAGTGGGATACTTGATTTCTGGTGATCCAACGTATATAACAAATTATAACGGAGCAAGGTCATTGGTTAGGAAGCTTGAGAGAGATGAAATACTTGAAGAAGTCTTAAAAGCATACTTAGACATAAAATAAAAATGTCCTTTTGGACATTTTTATTTTAAATATGAGAATAATAAAAAGTAGGAGAGTGAAAGTTTGAGAATACTCGGATTAGATATAGGGGACAGAACTATAGGAGTGGCACTAAGTGACCCACTTGGGATAACGGCACAAGGAATCACTACTGTGAGAAGAAAGAATCAGGAAAAGGACATTGAGGAATTAAAGTCTATATGTGAAAAATATGGTGTGGAACTTATTGTTTCTGGGCTTCCTAAAAATATGAATGGTACGTTAGGTCCTCAGAGTGAAAAAGTGTTAAGTTTTTGCAAGGTTATAGGGCAAAGTATAAAAGTACCCATAGAGATGTGGGATGAAAGATTAACTACTGTAGCGGCTCATAGAGCTATGATAGAGGGAGATTTATCTAGGGCAAAGAGAAAAAAAATAGTAGATAAGATGGCGGCCATTTATATACTTCAAGGATATTTGGATAGCATTTCAAAATAGTATCAAGTGAAATTTATTTGAATTTATTAAGGGATACAGCCTTTATTTATCATATCCTTGAAGAAAATGAGAAAACTAAAATCTATAATTTTTGTGAAGAGTTTTTACAAAGTATCGTTAAGCGTTAAAGAGAGTAGTTATTGAATAAATTTGGATTTGGAAGAAAGGAAAACTCAATATGGATAATAACGCAGCAGATTTAATATTAGAAGATGAAAATGGGAAAAATGTTAAGTTCCAGGTGGTTACTAAATTTGATATAGAGGAAGAAGAGTATATAATTGCGGTGCCTGAAGAATGTGCTGATGAAGATACCGCTATAGCACTTAAAATAGTAAAAGATGATAATGGAGAAGAAGTTCTTGTAACAGTAGAAGATGAGGATGAATTTGATAGGGTTTTAGAAGTTTACGAAGGTTTATTTGGAAATGAAGCTTAGTTAATATAAAAGCTAGAGGCTAAAAGCTGTGGCTTAGATAACTTTTAGCCTTTAGCTTTTATATTAATTGATTTTCAATTGACAATAACTTTATACTATATTAAACTTATAGTATTGTAATTTTTAAACAGTGTTTTTATCCGATGGCTATCATCTGAAATACTACTATCACACACAGTTTAACAGCAGAAAAGGTGGTCATGGGACAAATTTAGGTTGAAATGGGGTATAGTAATGCCAAAACTTTCCTCTTCAGAAATAGAGAGATTAAAAAATAGCTTAAAAGAAAAGGGATATAAACTTACGCCACAGAGGCGTGCTGTGGTTGATATTATAATAAGAAATGAAGGAAAACACCTTACTACAGAAGAAATATATGATCAGGTTAAGAGTGAATGCCCTGAAATTGGTTTGGCTACAGTTTACAGGACAGTACAGCTTTTAGAGGATATAGGTGTTATATGTAAATTGGATTTAGAGGATGGATGCAATAGATACGAAATAGTACATGAAGAAGAAAACCATCAGCATCATCATTTAATATGTACTAAATGTTCTAAGATAATTGAAGTAACGGATGATTTGTTGGAACCTTTAGAAAAAAAGATAGAAGAAAAGTATGATTTTAAAATTTTAAACCATAGTTTGAAATTTTATGGCATATGTAATAAATGTACAAAAAAATCAAAATAAGTATAAGAAACTAAAATATAAAAAGGAGGGAAGATTTTTTTGCGTAAAGAAAAAGATAAAGTAAAAGTCATTCCATTAGGTGGTCTAGGTGAAATAGGAAAGAATCTTACAGTAATAGAGTATAAAAATGACATAATAGTAATTGATTGTGGCATGAGTTTCCCAGATGCAGATATGCTGGGCATAGATATAGTTATACCCGATATTACTTATTTGAAAAAGAATATTGACAGGGTGAGAGGAATATTTTTAACTCATGGACATGAAGACCATATAGGAGCGTTACCTTATGTGCTAAAAGAAATCAATGTTCCTGTGTACGGTACGAAGTTAACCCTGGGTATTGTTGAGAGTAAGTTAAGAGAACATAACTTAAATGATGTAGTAAAATTAAAGTGTGTAAAGGCAAAGGACGTAATTAAATTGGATAGTATGTCTGTGGAATTTATAAGAACTAGCCATAGTATAGCTGATTCAACTGCCCTTGCAATACACACACCAATAGGCATTATATTTCATACTGGCGATTTTAAGGTAGATTATACACCTATTGATGGAAGTGTAATTGATTTTGCCAGGCTTGCAGAACTGGGTAAAAAGGGTGTAATCCTTATGTTAGCAGATAGTACTAATGTAGAAAGACCGGGGTACACTATGTCTGAAAGGACTGTAGGAAAAACTTTTCAAAGGTTTTTTTCACTTGCAAAAAATAGAATAATAGTGGCTACATTTGCCTCTAATATTCATAGAATACAGCAGGTAATTACTGCTGCTGAAAAATATGACAGGAAAGTTGCAATTTCTGGAAGAAGTATGGAAAATATAATGGAGGTAGCTACCAATTTAGGATATATAGATATTAAAAAGAATACTCTTATTAATATAGATAATATAAATAGATATCCGGGTAATAGAATAGTTATAATAACTACTGGAAGTCAAGGCGAACCTATGTCGGCTCTTTCAAGAATGGCAGCTTCCGAACATAAGAAAGTAAATATTATTCCAGGAGATACGATAATAATTTCAGCAAATCCTATACCTGGAAATGAAAAATTAGTTTCTGGAGTTATAAACCAACTGTTTAAAAAGGGAGCAGAAGTAATATATGAAGCATTGGCAGATGTGCATGTTTCAGGTCATGCTTGTCAGGAAGAGTTAAAATTAATTCATACTCTTGTAAAACCTAAATTTTTTATGCCAGTGCATGGAGAATACAGGCATTTGAAGCAGCATAAAGACCTTGCCATAAGCCTAGGAATGCCTTCAAACAATGTAATTATAGCAGATAATGGAGATGTAATAGAAGTTTCCAGAGACTCTATAAAGAAAACGGGTACAGTAGTATCTGGACAGATATTTGTAGATGGACTTGGAGTAGGAGATGTTGGAAATATAGTTTTAAGAGACAGAAGACATCTTTCACAAGATGGTATACTTACAGTAGTAATTACCATTGAAAAACAAACGGGTACTGTTATTGCTGGTCCTGATATAATATCCAGAGGGTTTGTATACGTAAGGGAATCAGAAGATTTAATGGAAGAAGCAAAGGAACTTGTACGAGGTGCATTAAATGAATGTGAGGAGAAACACATTACTGAATGGGCAAGTATAAAGTCAAATGTAAAAGAAGTCCTCAGATCATTCTTATACGAAAAGACAAAGAGAAAACCAATGATATTACCTATAATTATGGAAATATAGTGTTTGAAAATATTGTCTAGGAAGGATGGTTAAAATGAGTATATCTGGTAAAGCAAGTGAGCTTGCAGCAGAACTTAAAAACTGTGAAGAAGTGACGTTATTAAGAGAGGCAAGTAAAGAAATAGAAAAAAGTGAAGCAAATATAAAAATGTTAGATGATTTTAGAAAAATACAAATGGAGGCTTATTCAGAGCAAATGCAAAACGGAGAGGTCTCTGAGAAAACTAAACAAAAATTTAAAAATATAGGTTCTGTAGTATCTATGAATCCTTCTGTAAACAAGTATATACAGACAGAACAGAGATTCAGCATTATGTGGCAGAATGTATTAAAGATGCTAAATGATGCCATAGGAATAGACTTTTCTTTTGGAACAGGTAAAAATAAAAAATAGTTTTTACGTGAAAACCATTAGAATGACGTTTAGAAAGTTGACTTTTTAACACTATGATATTAAAATAAATATGTTACTTTAAATTGGATACAGGAAAGTATCCAATTTTTTTGAGTATTTATTCAGAATTTTAATATGTTTAGTCAGTTTAAGTGTAAAATTGGAGGAGTAATAATGAATTTGTTTACAAGAAATGATATAAGAAATGTGGCAATAATAGCCCATGTCGATCATGGTAAGACCACATTGGTAGATGCATTATTAAGACAAAGCAATATATTTAGATCAAATGAAAAAGTTGAAGAGAGAGTCATGGACTCAAATGATCTTGAAAAGGAAAGAGGTATTACTATACTATCAAAGAATACTTCTGTAATGCATAAAGGAATTAAAATAAATATAGTAGATACACCAGGACATGCAGATTTTGGAGGAGAAGTAGAACGTGTACTTGAAATGGTAGATAGTGTCTTATTATTAGTAGATGCTTATGAAGGACCTATGCCTCAGACAAAATTTGTTTTGAAAAAAGCATTGGAATTAAAACTAAAACCAATAGTTGTTATAAATAAAATAGATAAGTCGGATGCAAGACCTTCTGAGGTATTGGATGAAATTTTTGATTTATTTGTAGAGTTAGGTGCTAATGATGAACAGCTTGACTTCCCTGTAGTTTATTGTTCTTCAAAAGCAGGTTTTGCTAAAAAAGAGATGGAAGACGAATCAGACAATATGGAACCTTTATTTGATGCAATAATAAAGAATGTGGCTCCACCTCAGGGATATTTAGATATGCCACTTCAAATGTTAATTACAACTATAGATCACAATGAATATGTAGGTAGAATAGGTGTAGGAAAAATAACAAGAGGAAGTATAAAGAAAAATGAGCAGGTTGCACTTATAAGAAAAGGAAATAAAATAGAGAATGTAAAAGTGTCTAACCTTTACGTTTATGATGGCCTTAAAAAGAAAGAGGTAGATGAAGCAAAACTTGGTGATATAGTTGCGGTATCAGGTATTCCTGATATAAACATAGGTGAAACTATAGCAGATGCTTCAGAACCAGAAGCTCTTCCTTTTGTAGATATAGATGAACCTACGTTGAGTATGAACTTTATGGTAAATGACTCACCATTTGCTGGAAAAGAAGGTGATTATGTAACTTCAAGACATTTGAGAGACAGACTTATGAAAGAACTTGAAACAAATGTTGCTCTTAAAGTTGAAGAAACTGATTCACCAGATTGCTTTATAGTAAGCGGCAGAGGAGAACTACATCTTTCAGTTTTAATAGAAACTATGAGAAGAGAAGGTTATGAGTTCCAGGTTTCAAAACCAACGGTTATATATAAAGAAGAAAATGGGAAAAAATTAGAACCTATTGAATATTTGACTATAGATGTACCTGAAGAGTTTATGGGAATTGTTATGGAGAAACTTGGACCTAGAAAAGCTGAAATGGTAAATATGACTTCAGCAGTTAATGGATATACAAGATTGGAATTTAAAATACCAGCAAGGGGACTTATTGGATTTAGAAATGAGTTTATGACAGATACCAAGGGAAATGGAATAATGAACCATGTATTGGATAGTTATGAAGAATACAAAGGAGATATACCGGAAAGAACAAGGGGCTCACTTGTAGTATTTGAACCAGGTACAGCTATAACTTATGGACTTTTTAATGCTCAGGAAAGAGGAATGCTTTTTATAGAACCAGGAACAGATGTATACGAGGGAATGATAGCTGGTGAATGTTCAAGAGCTGAGGATATAGAGGTAAATGTATGCAAAAAGAAGCATTTGACAAATACAAGAACTTCAAGTGCAGATGATGCATTAAAGTTAGTTCCTGTAAACAAAATGAGTCTTGAAAAATCACTAGAGTTTATAGCATCGGATGAATTAGTGGAGATTACTCCTAAGAGCATAAGAATGAGAAAGAGGATATTAAATACAGATCTTAGAAAAAAGGCTGCAAGGAGAAAATAGTAAAAGTTTTTACAAATAAGAATAACTATTTAATTTGAAGTTATTTTGGAGGAAAAAATGAGCGGTGTTGCATATGAATACATGGAAAATTATATAAGATCATTGATAGGAGAACATGATGGAATATTAAATGAGATGGAAGAGTACGCTAGATTAAATTCTGTTCCAATAGTCCATAAGGAAGTGGCAAGATTTTTAGAACTTATGATAACTGTGAAAAAGCCCTTAAAAATTTTAGAGCTTGGAACTGCAATTGGTTACTCTGCTATTCTCATGAGCTTAAGTTCTCACAAAAAAAGTCATATAACAACAGTTGAAAGAGATAAGCACATGATAGAAATCGCCAGGGAAAATGTAGAAAAATATAAATTTAAGCAGCACATTGATATTATAGAAGGAGACTGCCTGGAAGTACTTAAAAGTATGCAGGAACAATATGATTTTATATTTATGGATGCAGGCAAAGCACACTATAATCATTTTTTACCTTATTGTTTAAAACTTTTAAATGAAGAAGGCATGATAGTAGCAGATAATGCATTATTTAGGGGAATGATTGCCTCAGATGAATTGGTGAAGAGAAGAAAGATAACTATAGTAAAAAGAATGAGAGAGTACTTAAATACCATATCTGATCATGATAAATTTATAACATCAATTATACCTATGGGAGATGGTATAGCTGTTACAGTGAGGAGGAATTAAGATGAAAAAACCAGAACTTCTAGCACCAGCTGGTAATCTTGAAAAGCTGAAGACAGCTATAAACTTTGGTGCTGATGCAGTTTATCTTGGAGGCAGCAAACTTAATTTAAGAGCTTTTGCAGATAATTTTGCAGATAATGAATTAAATGAAGGAATAGAGTATGCCCATAAAAGGGGTAAAAAGGTATTTGTAACTGTAAATGTCTTTCCTCATAATGAAGATTTAGTGGGAATGGAAGATTACTTAAAAAAATTGTATGAATTAAAAGCAGATGCAATACTTGTATCTGATCCAGGGATAATAATGACTGCGAAAGAAGTTGTCCCAAATTTAGAACTTCATTTAAGTACACAGGCCAATAATGTGAATTGGAAATCAGCTATGTTTTGGCACAACCAAGGAGTAAAGAGAATAGTACTTGCAAGAGAATTATCGCTTAAAGAAATAAATGAGATACGATGCCATTTACCGGAGAGTTGTGAAATAGAGGCTTTTGTCCATGGCGCAATGTGTATGTCCTATTCTGGTAGATGTGTACTTTCAAATTACATGACAGGAAGAGATGCCAATAGAGGTCAATGTGCCCAGCCGTGCAGATATAAATATTATTTGATGGAAGAAAAAAGACAAGGGGAATACTTTCCGGTATTTGAAGATGATAGAGGAGCTTATATATTAAATTCTAAAGATTTATGTATGATAGAGCATATTCCTGAACTAGTTAACAGTGGTATAAATTCGTTAAAAATAGAAGGAAGAATGAAGAGTTCATATTATGTGGCTACTGTAGTAAAAGCTTATAGAAGGGCAATAGATGCCTATTTTCAAAATCCAGATTCCTATAAATTTAAAAAAGTATGGTTGGATGATTTAATGAAAGCAAGCCATAGAGTGTATTATACTGGATTCTATTTTGGAGACCCAGGCAGACAGATATATGAAACCTCTTCATATATAAGAAATTATGACATAGTAGGAATAGTGAAAGAGTATGATACCCTTAAAGAAAGGGCTGTTATAGAGCAGAGAAATAAGGTTTTTGATGAAGATGAAGTAGAAGTGCTTAGGCCTAAAGGTGATGGCTTTTGTATACGCCTTTGTGATATGAGGAATGAAGAGGGAGAAAAAATAGAATCGGCACCCGTAGCTCAAATGATATTTACAGCTAAAGTAAGTAGTAAAATGGAAAAGGGAGATATGCTTCTAAAAGCAAAAAACGATAAATAAATGTGGTAAAATAATAATATTATGAATAAAACACCTTATTTTGGACAAAATTTTAGTCTAGATGAGGTGTTTTTTTATGTTCGAGATTAATAGAAATGTAATTAAAAAAAGACAGTATTTTTTATTTATAGTAATTATTTTAATATTTTCAGTATTATATTTTAAAATATTAGAGGTCCAATATTTTAGATGGAACAAATTAAGTGTAATGGCAGACTCTCAGTATTCTTACAAAGAAGATCTAACAGATGCCAATTACAAATTGTTTGATTCTTATGGAAGGCAGCTTATGAGTTACAATAAAAAATATTATGTGGTAATATTGCCGCAAGTGTTTTTAAAAGATAATCAAAATGCAGATTCAGAGAAAGTTTTGACACTTGTATACACCCTTAGAAATTATAATAGTAGCTATGATTTGTCTAAGATAGCTGCACTAAATAGCAGTCAAAAAGTATATTATGAAATTGACGCAAGCACGTATAATAAACTAAAAGATGTAAAGGGTGTAAATGGATTTTATACCTATATATACTCCCCATTAAATAGGAGTGGAGTGTGGAGTATAGAAAATTTACTTGAAAATCCTAGAAGAACCCAGGATAATAAAATGAAATCTGAAAGTTCTTTAGAAATGCAGATATACAATAAAACTAAGAATAACGAAAAACCCCAGGTAGTATTTGAAAGGGATGTAAATGGAAATATAATAGGAAAAAAGACCAATTCACCTAAAAATAATGTAAATGTTAGGTTGACTGTAGATAAAGATATAGAAGATAAAATAAAAGCAGTGTTAAATAGCAGCGAAAATAAAAACTATGGTCAGATTGGTGTAGTTTTAATGGAGGCAAATACAGGAAAAATAAAGGCTCTAGTGCAAAAAGATGATAATAAGCCAAATGTAAATTTAGGGGTTTCTACTAATCATGGATTTTTCCCTGGATCTATATTTAAAGTTTTAGTGGAGGAAGCAGGACTTGATAAGAATATTATAAATGTAAATGATAAGTTTACATGCAGAGGACTTTATGAAGAAAAAGATGAATCACATCATGGAACTTTGACTCCAGAAGGAGCACTTACACTATCGTGTAATGATATATTTTCTCAAATAGGTAATAAAGTTGGATTTAATAATTTTTATGACAATGCAAAATCTCAAGGATTGTTTGAGAAAGTATTAAATTTGGATAGTGAAAAAGAGGGCCGATTTGAGGTGAAAAACCCAAGTTATAGTGATGGAAGTCTCGGACTTGCGGCTATAGGTCAAAATGTCAGAATAACTCCACTAGAAGCTATAAGCATACCTAATACAGTTATAAATGATGGAGTATATGTTAGACCGTACATAGTAGATAGTTATGTAGATGATAAAAATAATATTATAGGAGAAGTTAATACTACAAGTAATGCTGTAATTGAGAAATCTACAGCAGAGGAAATGAAGAAGCAGATGATAAATGTAGTTGACATGGGTACAGCAAAATCAGCGTATATAAATGGCATGGAAGTAGGAGGAAAAACTGGAAGCACACAGAGGATGGAACTTACTGGGAGCAGCAAAACTGCACAGGAACACTCAGATGGATGGTTTTCAGGCTTTTTTAAAGCAAATGGAAGATATTATTCAATGGTAGTTTTTGTTAAAGATATAAATAAAGACAGCCAAAGTGGTGGAAATACCGCAGCCCCTATTTTTAAAAATATAATTTTGAAAGTACAGCAGTATTTAAAGTGAAATTAAATTTATTTATGTGTGCACTTTTTTAAAATATATTCATAGTATATTAATAAGCACTGTTAGGAGGAGCAACAAGTGTTTTTAACAAATTGCTTATTAGATATCCTGGGAAATGTAGTATTTATGACGGCTTACGTTACAAATAGTAGTTCATTTCCACAACCCTTAAGTGATGAAGAGGAAGAATATTATCTCAAAAAATTAGAACAGGGAGATTTGCTTGCTAAAAGTATTTTAGTGGAGAGAAATTTAAGATTAGTAGCACATATTGTAAAAAAATATTCATATCCTAGTAAAGAAGTAGATGAGCTAATTTCCATTGGAACAGTTGGGCTTATTAAAGCAATAGATTCTTTTGACAGGTCTAAGGGAACTAGACTCGCAACATATGCAGCAAAGTGTATAGAAAATGAGATATTGATGCTTATAAGAAATAATAAGAAAATTAGAAATGAAGTATACTTGGAAGATCCTATAGGTGTTGATAAAGAAGGAAATGAAATATCTCTTATGGATGTTCTCAGTAGTGATGAAAGTTCTATAATTGAGATTGTAGAACAAAAATTACAGGTAAAAAAATTATATTCTAAAATAAACACTTGTTTATCTGAAAGAGAAAAAAGTGTTGTGGAAATGAGATATGGTCTGTTGGAGGGAAAACCAAGGACTCAAAGAGAGATAGCTAAGCTTCTAGGAATATCAAGATCTTATGTATCAAGAATTGAAAAAAAAGCTTTAAAAAAGTTGTACAAAGAATTAAATTACGGTACAGGATAATTTTGGATGAAACTTAGAGAGTAAAGGTTTTAATAAATTCCATTATGTATTTTTGAACAATTTTATGTAAATGCATATGGAATTTATTTTATTTTTTAATAATTATAAATAACTTTGGATAAAAGTAAAATTATTTATAAAAAAGTAGACATAAATGACGAATATAATAAGGTATAATATAATTTTATAAATAACTTTTAAATTTTGTAATTAAAATTTTATTCTATAAAATAATTATTGAAAATATAGATGGATTAGAGAGGGGAGCTTAAATTGCTATCACTAAAAGACTTATTAGAAATAACTATTAAAGAAGAGGCATCAGATTTGCACCTTACTGTAGGTATACCTCCTGTAATAAGAGTAAATGGAGAACTTGAAGTACTTGGAAAGGAAAAATTACAGCCAGCAGATACAGAAAGATTTAGTAAAGAAATATTAGATAAAGATTATGATAAATATATGAAAATTGGAGAAATCGATATATCATTTTCTGTAGCTGGGCTTGGTAGATTTAGAGTAAATGTTTTTAAGCAAAGGGGGAGTAATGCTATTGCAGTGAGAGTTGTAGGATTGAAAATACCTACTTTAAATGAACTTAAATTTCCACAGGTAATAAAAAATCTTTTATCTTATAAAAAAGGACTGATTTTGGTAACAGGTCCTACAGGTTGTGGAAAAAGTACAACTTTAGCAGCTATGATAAATGAAATAAATTGTACAAGAGCTTCACATATAATAACTCTAGAAGATCCTATAGAATATTTACATAAGCACAACAAGTCTATAATAAATCAGAGGGAAATAGGGAAAGATTCTATTAGCTATGCTAATGCCTTAAAGGCAGTGCTTAGAGAAGATCCAGATGTAATTTTAGTGGGAGAAATGAGAGACCTTGAAACTATATCTGTTGTGCTTACTGCTTCTGAAACTGGACATCTGGTATTTTCAACGTTACATACTATAGGAGCAGCTAAAACTATAGATAGAGTTGTAGATGTATTTCCACCTTATCAACAACAGCAGATAAAAATACAATTAGCAGCAGTTTTAAGGGGAATAGTATCTCAGCAGCTTATACATAGAGAAGATGGTAAGGGAAGAGTGGCAGCAGTTGAGACTATGATCGCCACTCCTGCCATTAAAAATATGATAAGAGAAGGAAAAACCTATCAAATAGAATCTTCAATGCAAACAGGATCAAAGTATGGCATGAAGACTATGGATATAGCACTGGCAGAACTTTATAAAAAAGGATTAATATCTTATGAATCTGCCATTGCTTATGCTTGTGATGCAAATATAATAACTAAAATAATTTCTTTATAGAGATTTATGTAAAAAAGTAGAACTTTCAAGTGCTGCTTTTTTACATAACTAAAATATTTTAATTAATTATTATAATTACTATAGTAATTAAATTTTATTTGTGCTAAAATAACTTTGAATTAGGGGGGATTAAATTGAGCATTTTTAAGGAATTAATTCATAATGCCTCTCGTGTTTTAACTTATACAGTTTATATAATATCTATTTATTATTTGTTTATATCAATTTTTGGCATACGAAGAAAGAAAGATACTGTAGAGGTAAAACCAGAAAAAAGTTTTGCATTAGTTGTTGCAGCTCACAATGAAGAAGTTGTAATTGATGATATTATAGAAAGTTTAAAAAAACTTGATTATCCTAAGGCATTATATGACATTTTTGTAATTGCAGATAACTGTACAGATAAAACTGCATTAAAGGCTAGAAAAAAAGGAGCCATTGTGTATGAAAGATTTACCGAAGGAAAAAGAGGTAAAGGTTATGCACTGGAGTGGATGTTTGATAAGATCTTTAAGATGAAAAAAAAATATGATGCTGTTGCTATATTTGATGCTGATAATTTGGTTAATAGAAATTTCTTGAAGGAGATGAATAAGCAGCTTTGCAAAGGCTATAAAGTTGTTCAGGGTTATTTGGATAGTAAGAACCCTTGTGATACGTGGATTACAGGAAGTTATTCTATAGCATTTTGGACCTGTAACAGGATGTTTCAACTAGCTAGAAGTAATTTAGGTCTGTCAACTCAACTTGGTGGAACTGGTTTTTGCATAGACATAACTGTTTTAAAAAAATTAGGTTGGGGTGCCACGTGTCTTACGGAAGATTTGGAGTTTACATGTAAATTGATATTGAATGGTTATAAGGTAGGATGGGCTCATGATGCCATAATATATGATGAAAAGCCACTTACGCTTTTCCAGTCTTGGAAACAGAGAAAAAGATGGATGCAGGGATTTGCAGATGTATCCAGCAGATATTTTTTTAAACTTTTGATAAAATCAATAAAAAGTTGCAATTTTGTACTTCTTGATTGTGCATTTTATAGTATTCAACCTATAGTAACTGTTCTTATAGGAATTTCTGCTATAAGTGGTGTAATTCAATATTTTATGAAGACATATAATTTAATATCTAATTTCAATACAGTTGTATACTCTATAAATTTTGATTTGTTTACGATTATAGCGGTACTATTTTCTATATTACAATTTGTATATACTCCTTTTGTACTTATTTTAGAAAAAAAATTAGATCTTAGGATATTTGGGTATTACATAATTTATCCTCTATATGTTATAACATGGTTTCCAATTTCTCTTCAAGGAATTATATACAAAAACGATAAAGAATGGAATCATACTATTCACAGTAGAAGTGTAAAGATAAAAGATTTAGAAAAAGCTAATTAAATAAATTTTTATAGGGGGAAAAGGCTGCAAGTCTTTTCCCCTATTGGGGTGTATTTGAACAGGATTTATTCCCAAATTAATTTAATATTGTTTAACTTAATTTGAGTTTTTATTAAAATGTGATAAAATATAAGAGGAAAATTAGATTTTTTGTTGAATATATATTTTGGATGTGTATTTCCTATAGTTTTCTTTATCCGATGACTACCTGCTCGTGCTCTAATATGTGATAATATTTTATGTTTATAATAAAAAATGTATGAATGTAAAAAGATCTTTACTTTATGAAATTGGGGAGCGGTTACGTACATGGATAACGTCTTCTAAGATTCAAAAAGTTGAATCTAGGAATTATGTTTATGCAAAGGAGGGAAAAAATACTTTAATGAATGAGTATATAATTGGCATAGATATAGGTTCGTCCAATATATGTGCTGCTGCTGGAAAAGTGGACAAACATGCTGGAGTACAGATAATGGGTATAACTTCTTCAAATTGTACGGGAGTGAAAAGAGGAATAGTTGTAGATATAGATAATACTTCAGAATCTATAAAAAAATGTATAAATTCTCTAGAAAGAATGCTTGATACTAAAATATCAGAAGCGTATATATCTTTACCAGGAGGAATAAGTGAGATTATTTGGAATAAAGGTGTAGTTGCCGTATCTTCAGAAGATCGTGAAATAAAACAAAATGATGTAAAAAGAGTTTTAAAAGCATCTAAAATTATTACAGTTCCAAATGATAAAGAAATAATAGGGGTAATACCTGAGCAATACATAATTGATGGTTATGACAAAATAAAGGATCCCATAGGTATGAGCGGATTAAGATTAGAAGTAGACTCACAAATAATAATGGCTCAGTCAGCAATAGTAAATAATATTTTTAAAAGTGTAAATAAAGCAGGAATAAAGGTTTTAGGGGTAGTATTTCAACCCATAGCTATATCTGAAGTAGTACTAAAAGAGGATGAAATTCAACGTGGAGTAGCTCTGGTTGATGCAGGAGCGGAGTCTATAAATATTTATATTTATGAGGGTGGAAATTTGAGGAGTATAAGTACTATAGGCTTAGGTGGAAATATAATAACAAATGATATTGGAGTTTGTTTAAAACTTTCTGCTTCAGAGGCAGAAAAACTCAAAATAAAATATGGAAGTCTTGAAATAAACCATGATGAAGAAAACTTTAAGATAGAAGTCGACGCTGATTATAATAACAAAGTAAAGGTTGACTATAATATTTTAGTTCAAATTATACAAGCTAGGGTAGAAGAATTATTTTCTATAATAGATAGGGAAATAAGAAATTCAGAGTATTATGATAAACTTTCGGGAGTAGTTATGGTAGGAGGCGGAATGGCTGCTATAAATGGAATAGAAAAATTTGGTGAAAGTGTGTTGAAGAAGCTTGTAAGAATTGGAGTCCCCAAATATATAGGAGCAGCTAGTCCTATGTATGCTACAGCAGTTGGAGTAGTAAAAGATGTTTCAAATTCAATAAAAGTTAAAAATGCGGCATTTACAGATCCAATTAAAAATAAAGATATATGTGATTATGAGGAAACAGATCAAGAAGAAAAAACAAGTAAAAAAAATAAAGATAGTAGTTTTGTATCAAGAATAAAACAATTCTTTACAGATTTTTTTTAATAAAGGAGGCAGGGTATTGTGTTAGATTTTGATGTTGATGTTCAACAATTTGCTCAGATAAAAGTAATAGGATGCGGTGGTGGAGGAAACAATGCCGTAAACAGAATGATAAAAGAAGGATTAAAAAATGTTGAATTTATAGCTATAAATACAGATAAGCAAGCATTAATGCTTTCACAAGCATCGCAAAAAATACAAATAGGTGATAAGCTTACCAAAGGACTTGGTGCAGGGGCAAATCCTGAAATAGGAAAAAAAGCTGCAGAGGAAAATAAGGATGAAATATCTCAAGCTATAAAAGGTGCGGACATGGTATTTATTACAGCAGGTATGGGTGGTGGAACTGGTACAGGGGCAGCTCCTATAATTGCAGAAATTGCAAAATCAATGGGCATACTTACTGTAGGAGTGGTTACTAAACCTTTTCCTTTTGAAGGAAGAAAGAGGATGCTTCATGCAGAAATGGGAATAAAGGATTTGAAGGATAAAGTTGATACTTTGGTTACAATACCAAATGAAAGATTGCTTTCTGTGGTGGATAAAAAGACAACTTTAATGGAATCTTTTAGACTTGCAGATGATGTATTAAGGCAAGGTGTTCAGGGTATATCCGATTTAATTACTATACCTGGACTTGTAAATTTGGATTTTGCAGATGTTAGAACAATTATGATAGACAAGGGTCTTGCACATATGGGTGTAGGTAAGGGAAATGGTGATAATAGGGCACAGGATGCAGCAAAACAGGCAATATCAAGTCCACTTCTTGAAACTTCCATAGTAGGGGCTACTGGTGTACTTTTGAATATAACAGGTGGACAGGATCTAGGGCTTTTAGAAATAAATGAAGCTGCAGAGATAGTTCAAGATGCAGCAGATCCTGATGCAAACATAATATTTGGAGCTGTTATAGATGAGGAAATAAAAGATGAAATAAGAATTACTGTAATAGCTACAGGTTTTGAAACGGGAAAAGATGAAGTTAAGAGGGAGACAAAATCCGATATCAAATCTTCAAGGCGAAGTATGATGAATAATGAAGATGAAGCAGCAGCTTCTGTGGAATATGAGAAAATTGATGAAAATAATTTGGAAGTACCGGCTTTCCTAAGGAGACAGAGAAAGTAGAAAAAATCCGTGTATAGTTTAAAGCTATACACGGATTTTTTATTATCTAATTTTACGTAAATCATTTTAATTGAAATGATTTTAAATAGTACTAAAAAAAGATTTCATGGCATAATATAGAAAATAAAAATATTGTATATGATTAAGAAATGACAAAATTTTGAAATATATAAGTATATAATAAAGGTAAATACAGGAAAACAAAGGTGGAGGTGAGTTTATAATTGGTAGTATATGCAGACTTGCTAATGTTAATAAACTTTATAGTAAACTTTTTTCTGTTGTATATTACAGGAAGAACTCTTAAGTTAAAGATAAAACTTAAATTTATAATTTTAGCTGCAGTTATAGGAAGTGGTTATACGGTTACATTAATTTATCCAGCCTTAAATGTATTTTCTGCTTTCTATTTTAAAATTTTGGTAGCAGCTATGCTAATTTATATTTCTTTTGGTAATAGGGGATTTATATGTAATTTCAAAATTTCAGCTGTATTTATTTTATATTCTATGCTGCTAGCAGGTATTTGTATGTTTGTGGAATATAGTAATTGCTCTTATACAGGAGATTATGTGATAATTAATTTCCCTTATGAATGGCTTTTTATTTCTATCATGGTGTTGTACATAACAATTGATAGGTTAGTAATTTATGTTAAGGATAGGAACAAGATGTTTAAACTAATTTATGATGTAGATATTGTATTCAAAAACAAAAGCAAGACTGTAAAGGCATTTTTAGATACCGGGAACGAGCTTAGGGAGCCAGCTACCAATTTGCCAGTAGTGATAGTTGAGAAATCTGTATTTGAAAATATAAATCTGGAGGGAATGGATAAGTTCTACATACCCTATAGAGTTATAAACGGCAAGTGTGGCAAGCTTCAGGGATTTAAACCAGATGTAGTAAAAATAGATTTTGGACAAGAGACTAAATATAGAGAAGTTATAATTGCTATTTGTAAGGATAAATTGAGTAAATTTGATGATTATCATGCACTTCTTTCTAGGGGAGTGATATAGGCGGCATGTGCTTGTGTAAAAGGAAATTAAATGATGGAGGCTATGATTATGCTTAGGTTAAAAATATTGTTGAACAGAATACTTACAAAATTTAAATTTGCAATAAAAAATATATATTATATAGGGGGAAATGATGTACTACCACCTCCACTTAGCAAAAAAGAAGAAGAAGATTTGGTTTTGAAGTTAGTTTCTGGAGATGAGAAGGTAAGATCTACTCTTATAGAAAGAAATTTACGTTTGGTAGTTTATATAGCTAGAAAGTTTGAAAATACAGGGGTAAATGTGGAAGATTTAGTATCAGTAGGTACCATAGGACTTATAAAAGCAGTAAATACATTTAATCCTGAGAAAAAAATAAAATTAGCTACTTATGCTTCTAGATGTATAGAAAATGAAATACTCATGTATCTGAGAAGAAATAGTAAAACAAAGGCAGAAATTTCTTTTTATGAACCACTCAACATAGATTGGGATGGAAATGAATTATTGCTTTCTGATATTTTAGGAACGGACAATGACGTAGTTTACAATTTTATAGAAGATGAAGTGGATAAGCAGCTTCTAATGCTAGCCATGAAAAAATTAAGTGACAGAGAAAAGGAGATAGTTAATCTAAGGTTTGGATTAAATGGCAAAAGTGAAAAAACTCAGAAAGAAGTTGCAGACTTACTTGGAATATCACAATCTTATATATCAAGGCTTGAAAAGAGAATAATAAAGAGACTTAGAAAAGAAATAAATAAAATGTTATAGGGTTGTCTTTAGTATAAAACTCAGCTTCTTAGTAAATACTTAAAATGCTATATATTCTAAAGGGGCTGATTACATGATAATTAATAAAGTAGAAATTTGTGGCGTAAATACATCAAAATTGCCAGTTCTCAAGGGAAAGGAAATGAAAGAACTTTTAATAAAAATGCAGCAGGGAGATAATGAATGCAGAGAAAAGTTTATAAAGGGTAATTTACGATTGGTGTTAAGTGTAATACAGAGGTTTAATAACAGGGGAGAAAATGTAGATGATCTATTTCAAGTAGGATGTATAGGGCTTATAAAAGCCATTGACAACTTTGATTTAAGTCAAAATGTTAAATTTTCAACTTATGCTGTACCTATGATTATAGGAGAGATAAGAAGATACTTAAGGGATAATAATTCCATAAGGGTAAGTAGATCTCTTAGAGATATTGCTTATAAAGCACTTCAAGTTAGAGATAAATTAATAAGGGAAAATAATAAAGAGCCAACTATATCACAGATAGCAGAGGAATTAAATATACCAAGAGAGGAAGTGGTATTTGCATTGGATGCCATTCAGGATCCAGTTTCACTGTTTGAACCCATATATCATGATGGTGGTGATGCAATTTATGTAATGGATCAAATAAGTGATACTAAAAATTTGGATGAAAATTGGTTGGAAAACATATCGATAAAAGAAGCCATGAAAAAATTAAATGACAGGGAGAAATTAATACTTAATTTAAGATTTTTTGATGGAAGGACTCAGATGGAAGTGGCAGATGAAATAGGTATATCACAAGCACAGGTATCTAGGTTAGAGAAAACTGCCTTAAGGCATATGCGAAAATATATATGAATAGGTATAATGTTTAATTTATAATAATTAGAAACTCAACTTTTTAGTTAATAGTTAAGAATTAAAAATTAATAGTTAATGTGGATTTTTTCGTTACACTACAAAAAATCTTTAATTAAATTTTTGAAGGCTTGTTTTGCTAAAGCAAAACATTACTAGGTACTGACTTATATAAATTTAAAGATTTTTGCGATAGCTAAAAATCATCCTTCACTATTAATTCTTCATTATAAATTCTTAACTTGCTAAAGTTAAGTTAAGAAATAATAAAAATGGGGGATGTACATAAATGGAGTTAGAAGGAGATTTATTTTCTTTAACTAATCTAAGAAATATGGAAATAATAGATATAAATACGGGTGCAAAATTAGGTTTTATAAAAGATTTAAAGATAAATTGTGAAGACCACAAGATAATGTCAATTATTTTACCATCTCAAACTTTTAAAATATCTTTATTTGGAAAAAATGAAGATATAGAAATACCCTGGGATAATGTAAAAAAAATAGGTGTAGATGTAATTTTGGTCGATGGAAAAAATCTTGTAGAGGAGTAGAAGTTTCCACAAGATAAGTATATAATTATAATATGTATACTATCTTATATGAAGGACGTGAATTAAAGTGAAATGCCCTTATTGTGGATACAATGAAACTAAAGTAGTGGACTCCAGATCTACAGATGACAATATGGCCATAAGAAGAAGAAGAGAATGTTTAAGGTGTAATAGAAGATATACCACTTATGAAAAAATTGAAAATGTACCCATTTTAGTTGTAAAGAAAAATATGAATAGAGAATATTTCGACAGGACAAAAATATTAAATGGATTGATAAAAGCTTGTGAAAAACGTCCTGTTTCAAGAAAACAAATTGAAAATATAACCGATGAAGTAGAGAAAAAGATAAATAATAACATGATTACAGAAATAAGTTCCTCGGAGATAGGGGAAATTATTATGGAGAATTTAAAAAAGGTGGATGAAGTGTCTTATGTCAGGTTCGCGTCTGTTTACAGGCAGTTTAAAGATATAAATACTTTTATGCAGGAAATAAAAAATCTTATTTCAAATAAATAAATGGTGTGCTTAAAGGCATACCATTTATTTTATGTTAAATTAAAGTTAAAAGATATTTATAGTCCCATCAATTAAAAAAACAATGTTAAAATATATTTAAGATAATTTTAAATATGTTTTTGGTTTTGAAGTAAATTCTAGATGGAGGATTAATATGGAAAAGGTTACAGTAGAAGGTTATGAATTTATAAAAATAGATTTGCCAGGTGCAGAAGCAATATTTTCAACAGCTAAAAATGATTTGAGCTTTAATAAATCCACAGATTCTGGAAAGAAAAATATTAAAAATTTAAAAAGTTGGTTTAATTTAAAAACTGTGGGATATTTGAATCAAGTCCATGGGTGCCAGAGTATAGTTTATACA
This sequence comes from Clostridium sp. AWRP, assembly GCF_004006395.2. NCBI lineage: Bacteria > Bacillati > Bacillota > Clostridia > Eubacteriales > Clostridiaceae > Clostridium > Clostridium sp. AWRP. The sequence goes on from NZ_CP029758.2 coordinate 1,347,070, forward strand.
GGCCAAGATGAAGAGGACGCAGATGGAATAATTACAAATGAGATTAACACAGCTGTGGGAGTTTTTAACGCAGATTGTATACCAATACTTTTATATGATAAGAAAAATAAGGTTATAGCAGCAGTCCACAGTGGATGGAAAGGCACTTTAGCTTGTATCCTTTCTAAAACCATTGAAAAACTTGAAAGGGATTTCAAAAGTGAATCTAAGGATATAATAGTATGTGTAGGACCGCATATTCACAGCTGCTGTTATGAAGTTGGGGAAGAATTAAAGGATAAATTTAAAAACTCTGATTTTTATAGATTTAAAGATGTATTTAGAGATAGAAATCTTGACCTAAAAAAATGTATATTGTATCAACTCCAGGACAGAGGTATAGAAAGTGAAAATATAAAATATTTAGATATATGTACCTATTGTAATACTGAATATGAAATGCATTCTTATAGAAAAAACAAAGACTATGGAAGAATGTTTTCGTTTATTTATCTAAAATAAAAATGGGGGATTATTATGTTACAAGAAAAGATATTGATAGTAGATGATGAAGAACATATTTGTGAACTTATTAAATTTAATCTTGAGAAAAATGGATATAAGGCTATTGTGGCAGGAAATGGGATAGATGCACTGAAAATTGTAAGGGAAGAGATGCCTCAGTTAATTTTACTGGATGTAATGTTGCCTGGAATGGATGGATATGATGTATGTAAAGAAATAAGAAAGGACAATGCCATATCTTTTATTCCTGTAATAATGATAACTGCCAGAGGAGAGGAATTTGACAAGGTACTAGGACTAGAACTTGGAGCAGATGATTACATGACAAAGCCTTTTTCCATAAGGGAATTGATTGCTAGGGTTAAAGCTGTACTCAGGAGAACTTCAGTAAAACCTATAGATAAATGCTATGTATTTGGACAGGTAAGCATAGATTTTGATAAACATGAAGTGATTAAAAATGGAGAAAAGGTAGAATTAACCTTAAAAGAATTTGAACTCTTAAAAATGCTTATAAAAAATAGAGGAAGAGTAATGACTAGAGATTTTTTACTAGATAAAATATGGGGATATGAGTATGTTGGAGAAACTAGGACAGTTGATGTTCATATAAGACATTTAAGACAAAAAATAGAGGATTTCGACAAAAAACCTAAGTATATTGAAACTATTCGTGGTATTGGTTATAGATTTAATTCAGAAGAGTAGTTGGTGAAAAAAATGAAAAAAAGATTAACGCTTTCAATGCTCTGTACTCTCATATTTAGTATGGTTATAACAACTGTATTATTTATAGTAATTGAAAATCACGAATACATTGAGAACATGAAACAAACTTTAAAAGTGAATAACCAGATTATAATAAATGTACTGAAAAATGAAAAGATAGATAATGGGGGAAGTTTTTTTAAAAAACAATTTGAAAATAAACTTATAAGAGAAACTTTAATAGACAGGAATGGCAAAGTAATAAGTGATTCTGTGGCAGTAGAAAAGGATATGAATAATCACAATCACAGAAAGGAAATTCAAGAAGCAAGAAAAAGTGGGACTGGTTATGATATAAGAGTCAGTGATACTACGGGTAAAAAAACACTTTATTTTGCCACTATATTTAAAGATGGATATGTAGTAAGAAGTGCATTTACCATGCAGACAATTAAGGGATTTGAGGATAATTATTTTAAATATTATATAATTATAACCCTTTTTTCCATACTTGTTTCTATAGTATTTGCCTTAAAGCTTTCAAAGTCCATAGTAGACCCTATAAAAAAGCTTCAATATACTACAGCTAGTATAGCAAGTGGAGAGTTGGATAAAAGAGTGAGAATTAATTCTAAGGATGAAATAGAGGAGTTAGGTAATACATTTAATTGTATGGCAGATGCTCTCCAGAGTACCCTAAAGGATTCTCTAGATAAGCAAAATAAACTAGAGGCAATACTTAAAAGTATGGACAGTGGTGTAATAGCTGTTGATACCAAGTACAATATTATAATGATAAATCCCTATGCAAAAAAGATATTTGGAATAAAGAAAGATATAATAGGTGAAAGTTTGATAGATAATATAAGGGATTTTGAGTTAGAAGAAATATTTAAAAGTATGGAAGATGACTACAGGGAAATCAAAATACTGTGGCCAAGAGAGAGAGAATTAAGGATAAAAACAGCATATATCATAAATAGCAGTAAAAAAATAGGTAAAGTGGCAGTAATTCAAGATATAACGGATATAAAAAAGTTGGAAAACATGAGGTCTCAATTTGTGGCTAATGTTTCTCATGAATTAAAAACTCCACTTACTTCCATAAAAGGATTTGCAGAAACTTTAAAATATGTAGATGATTCTGAAAATAAAAATAGATTTTTAAATATAATAAACGATGAAGCAGATAGGCTTACCAGGTTAATAAATGATATATTAACTCTTTCTCATATAGAAAGCAATAGTATAGATAAATTAGGGGAAGTAAAAATAGACGATATAGTAAGAGATGTATGTTATATGATGAAAACTGCAGCGGATAAAAAGAATATTAAGATAGAAAAAATAGGGGATAAAGTACCTAGCATATGGGCTGATGCAGATAGATTTAAGCAAATGGTAATAAACCTCATGGACAATTCAATAAAATATACTAACAATGGTGGTACGATAAAAGTTGGAACAATGCTTCAAGACAACAATTGCGTTCTATGGGTAGAGGACAACGGTGTAGGAATTTCAGAAGAACATCAACACAGACTTTTTGAAAGATTTTATAGAGTGGATAAAGCTAGATCCAGAAGTCAGGGTGGAACAGGACTAGGACTTGCTATAGTAAAACACATAGTTTTAGGACTTAGTGGAACTATAGACCTCCAAAGTGAAGTTGGAAAGGGGAGTAAATTTACAGTTAAAATTCCTCTAGATGATAATAGTAAAAATGAAAATATATAGTTAAGCAATGAATTAACATCTGTACTTAAAAAATAAGTATGGATGTTAATTTTAATTAACATGGATGTAATAAAGGAGTAACCTTTGAGGGATATTATAAACATTGTAGTAATACATAGTTAATAAAAACACATTATTAGGGATCAAATTTTAAGGAGGTCTAATATTATGAAGAAAAAAGGCTTAAGAGTTCTTATAGCAGCTATGACTATTACTGTAGTTGCAGGAGCATTTGTTGGATGTGGTGGAAGCAAAAATCAAAGTAGTTCTGGAGGTACATCAGAAGGATCTAAACAGGAAGTAACAGGATCTATAACATTAGCAGGCTCTACTGCACTTCAGCCTTTAGCAGAACAGATCGGAAAGACGTTTTCCGGGAAGAACCCGAAGGCAACTATAAATGTTCAAGGTGGAGGAAGCGGTACTGGTTTGAATTTAGCATTGCAGCATACCGCAGATATAGGAAATTCTGACGTAACAGCAGAATCAAAATTAGACGCAAATAAGGCAAAGCAGTTAGTAGACCATAAGGTATGTGCAATAGGATTTGCAGTAGTAGTAAATCCTAATGTTAAGGTTGATTCTTTAACAAAAGATCAAATACAAAAAATATTTACAGGCCAAATTACTAATTGGAAGGATGTAGGGGGAGATGACATGAAGATAAATGTGGTAAATAGAACAAAGTCATCTGGCACAAGAGCTACATTTAAAGATACGGTAATGGGTGGAAAGGATGAAAAGGAAGGACTTGGAACAACCCAGGATTCTAATGGAAATGTAGAAAGTGCAATCAAAACTACTCAAGGTTCCATAAGCTATCTAGCTCTTTCATATTTAACAGGCTCAGTAAAAAGTAATGTTAAAGCTTTAAAAATAGAAGGTGTTGAAGCTTCAACAGAAAATATAGTTTCTAAAAAATATCCTTTCTGGTCTTTTGAACATATGTATACAAACGGGGAAGCAAAAGGACTGGCAAAAACTTATATAGATTATGTACTCAGCAATGAAAATAAAGATACTATAAAGAAACTTGGATATATACCAATGAGTGATATGAATGAAAAATAATTTGGAAGGTTTTAATGGCTGGCTGCAAAAACAGCTGGCCATTAAAAATATAAATTTGAGGTCGGTGAATATGGAGAAAAAGTCATTTTGGAATAAACTAAAAAATGAGTATATAGGAAGAGGATTTGCAACACTTTGTGGATTAATTATTATAGTTCTTACATTGAGTATAATAGTTTTTATATTTTCAAAAGGAATAAATACATTTGTAAAATGGAGATATCCTATAACTGAATTTTTATTTACTTCTAATTGGGTTCCTGACAGCAGCAATCCCAAACTTGGGGCAGCTATATTTTTTGTAGGATCTATACTTGTTTCTGTAGGGGCAGTTATAATAAGTGCGCCTATAGGTATAGCACTTGCTGTATTTATGCATTATATATCTCCTAAGATAGGTTCTAAGATATTACAACCTTCTTTAGAATTATTTGTAGGCATACCTTCAGTTGTATATGGCTGGGTAGGATTTAGTGTACTTCTTCCATTTTTAAAGAGAGGTTTTGGAGGTATTGGTTTTAGCCTAATTGCAGGTATATTAGTTTTGAGTATAATGATTTTACCTACTATAGCAAGCATATCCGCAGATGCTGTAAAAACTATTCCCAAAAGTTATATGGAGGCATCTTATGGACTTGGTGCAACTAGATGGCAGACTATAAGAAGAGTCATAATTCCATCTGCTAAAAGTGGTATATTGACGGGAGTAGTATTAGGCCTTGCCAGGGCTTTTGGGGAAGCTCTGGCAGTGCAAATGGTAATAGGAAATACAGTGAAATTTCCTAAAGGTTTATTGAGTCCTACGTCCACACTTACTAGCGTTTTAACTATGGATATGGGAAATACGGTATCTGGAACTGCATGGAATGACGCATTATGGTCTCTAGCACTATTTCTTTTAATAATTTCTTTTATATTTATTATAATAATAAGAGCTATTGAAAAAAGGAGTGAAATAAAATAATGGATGCTAAAGTTAAAGATAGAATTTGGACTGGAGTCTTTTATGCAGTAACTGTTTTTGTAGTAGCTCTTTTAGTAGCTTTGATAGGATATATATTATTTAAGGGTATAGGATTTTTTAAACCATCATTTTTATTTGGAAACGCAAAATTTGGAGAAGCAGGAGGAGGTATAGGACCTCAGCTTTTTAACTCCTTTTATATGTTAATAGTTGCACTTATTATAAGTGTTCCCTTTGGTATAGGAGGGGGAATATACTTAGCAGAGTATGCTAGAGAAGGGAAACTTTTAAATATGATAAGATTGTGCATAGAGACTATGTCTTCTTTGCCTTCTATTGTAGTAGGATTGTTTGGACTTCTCATATTTGTAAATATGACCGGTTGGGGATTTACGCTATTATCAGGGGCGCTAGCCATATCTATATTGAATTTGCCGGCTTTAACTAGGGTGAGCGAAAATGCTATAAGGATAGCATCAATTCCTGTAAAAGAGGCTAGTCTTGGACTTGGTGCAACAAGGTGGCAAACTATATCGAAGGTAGTTATTCCGTCGGCAATACCACAGATATTGACAGGCATAATACTTGCAGCAGGGAGAATATTTGGAGAAGCAGCAGCACTTTTATATACAGCAGGAATGAGTGCACCTAAATTAAATTTCTCCTACATAAGTTTGACTAATAATGGCTCTGCTTTCAGTTTGATGAGACCTGCGGAAACGATAGCAGTATATATATGGAAACTAAATTCTGAGGGAATGGTACCAGATGCGTCACAAATAGCTAATAAAGCTTCTGCAGTTTTGGTAATTATGGTATTATTGTTTAATTTTTTAGCCAGAATTCTCGGGAAAAAAATATATGAAGCCTATACTGGTAAAAAATGAGGAGGAAAGTTGATGGATATAATATATACTAAAGATCTTGATCTATATTATGGATCTACCCAGGCTCTTAAAAAAGTAAGTTTAAATGTAGAAAAAAATTCAGTTACAGCATTAATAGGACCTTCTGGGTGTGGAAAATCTACATTTTTGAGAACTTTAAATAGAATGAATGACTTGATAGAGTCAGTTAGAATAGAAGGAAAAGTGTTTTTTGAAGGCAAGGACATATATCAAGATTATGATGTAATAGATTTAAGGAAAAGAATTGGAATGGTATTTCAAAGCCCTAATCCATTTCCTATGTCAATATATGATAATGTAGCATATGGACCTAGAATACATGGTATAAAGGACAAAAGTAAATTAGATGAATTAGTTGAAAATAGTTTAAAAGGGGCAGCTATTTGGGATGAAATTAAAGATAGATTGAATAGAAGTGCACTAGGGCTTTCTGGTGGTCAGCAGCAAAGATTGTGTATAGCAAGAACTCTTGCAGTAGAACCAGAGGTGCTGCTTATGGATGAACCTACTTCTGCATTAGATCCTATATCTACATTAAAAATAGAAGAATTAATGGATGTATTAAAGAAAAAATATACTATAATAATAGTTACTCATAATATGCAGCAGGCTGGTAGAATATCAGATTATACTGCTTTTTTCCTAAATGGAGAAGTTATAGAAGCACAAAAAACAGAAAATATTTTTTATAAACCTAAAGATAAAAGAACAGAGGATTATATTACAGGAAGATTTGGCTAAACTATAATTTTAAAATAAAAGTATATATTATATTTAAGAGAGGTGATATTGTGCCGAGAAGTAAGTTTGATTATGAATTATCGGAAATGCATAATGATGTACTTAGGATGGGAAGTGTAGTTGAAAAGCAAATTCATCAATGTATAGAAGCTTTAGTTAATCAGGATATAAAAATTGCAAGGGAAACTATAAAAAATGACGATTTAGTAGATAATTTGCAGAAAGAAATAGAAAATAAATGTATAAGATTGACTGCAAGAGAACAGCCTATTGCTACGGATTTGAGGATAATATTTACTACATCTAAATTAGTAACTGACCTGGAAAGAATAGCTGATCATGCTGTAGACATAGCGAAAGTTACATTGAGATTGGAAAGTGAAAAGTATGAAAGAAAGCTTATATATATACCTCAAATGGCTGAGATAATAAATAAGATGATAAAGAGGGCATTAGATGCTTATGTGGACAGAAACGTGGAAGAAGCGTATAAAGTTTGCAAAATGGATGATGAGGTAGATAAATTATATAAAAGTGTATTTAAAGAAATGTTGGAATTGATGAATAAAGATAAAAGCAAGATAAATCAATTTGCCCAATTGTTGTTTGTATGCAAATATTTAGAAAGAATAGCAGATCACGTAACTAATATATGTGAAGAGGCCATATATTTAGTTACAGGAGAACAAAAAGATTTAAATGAATAAATATATTAAACAATGCACTTAGGAAACTAGGTGCATTTATTTTGCAAAATATTAGCCTTTGCTGTAAATTAAGTTATCGGCAAATTCTTGTAGAATTTTTAATTGTTTTTAATTTTTAATGTCATGTAATATATTAAAATGGTATAGTTCATGCATTTAGTTAGCATATTAATCGTATATTTGCATATAATATAGAGGTTAATTTTGTATTTAATTTTAGTTAATTATATGTTATACTTTATAAGGTCGAAAATATATATTTTCAATAATAGGGAGGGATATAATGTTTGCTTTTACTCCAAAAGAAGACAAATTCTATGAGTTCTTTGTGCAAACTGCAAATATTGCCTATACAGAAGCAAAATTGTTGTTAGATTTTTTAAATAACCTGGAAAATTCAGAAGAAAATTTAAAAAAATTAAAAGAGGTGGAACATGAAGGAGATAAAAAACAGCATGAGATATTGGAACAGCTAAATAAGACATTTATTACCCCAATTGATAGGGAAGATATATATGCAATAGCAAACGACATGGATAATATTATTGATTATATGGAATCTACAGCTAGTAGATTTGTTATGTTTAATGTAAATGAATGTACGGAAGACGCTATTTCATTAAGCAAAATGATAGTTCAGTGCTGCAAGGAACTTATCATTATAATGGAAGAATTAAAAAATATGAAAACAAGCAAACAGTTATCAAAGAAAATAATAGAAGTAAATAGGATAGAAGAAGATGGAGATGTAGTTTCAAGGAAAGCTATTGGTGATATATTTAGAAAAGACATAGAAGTTATAGATGTCATAAAATGGAGAGAAATATATCAATATCTTGAGGATACTTTAGATGCCTGTGAGGATTTAGCTAATGTTATTGAAGGAGTAGTAATGAAAAATGCCTAGTACTTTAGTAGTAACTATTTTAATAGTTGTAATTGCAGTTATATTTGATGTTATTAATGGTTTTCATGATAGTGCTAATGCTATAGCCTGTGCTGTATCTACAAGGTCTTTAACTTTAAGACAGGCCGTTGTAATTTCTGCAGTTTTAAATTTTGCAGGTGCTTTTTTAAGCGTTTCAGTCGCGGAAACTGTGGGGAAAGGTATAGTTGATCCTAATAACATAACCCAGGAAGTAATTATAGCAGCCCTCGTTGGAGCTATAATATGGAACTTAATAACTTGGTATTTTGGAATACCTAGTAGTTCTTCCCATGCCCTTGTAGGAGGAATAGTAGGATCAGCAATTATATATAAGGGTACATTTCTAATTGTAAATTGGTCAACTCTTTTTTGGAAAGTTATTTTGTGGCTCATATTGTCGCCAGTAATAGGATTTATAGTGGGATTTATTATTATGAATATAATAAAAGCATTTCTAGTAAATACGAGACCTTCTACTGTAACAAAAATATTTTCAAAAGCTGAAATTTTTTCTACCATGTTTTTAGCTTTAAATCATGGTGAAAATGATGCTCAAAAAACTATGGGAGTTATAACTATGACTCTTGTGAGTGCTGGGTTTATAAAAGAATTTTCAGTACCTACATGGGTAAAAATAACCTGCGCACTTGCTATGGCATGTGGAACTGCAATGGGAGGAAAAAGGATAATTAAAACCATGGGTTCTAAAATGGCTAAAATAGTGCCAGTAAATGGTTTTGCAGCGGAAATGGGATCTTCTGCGGTAATATTAACAGCTACTATGTTTCAGGCACCTGTTAGCACAACTCATATAATAAATTCAGCTATAATGGGAGTTGGCTCAGCTAAAAGGCTTTCAGCAGTTAGATGGTCCGTAGTTAAAGATATAGTTATAACCTGGGTATTTACTATACCAAGCTGTGCTGTTATTTCAGGAATTATATTGTTTTTAATAAATTTACTATGATTTTGATAAAATCTCTTCTATTAATTTAGGGAGATTTTTTATTTAAAAAGTTTAATAATTGACTAAATATGCATATTAGGTTATATTCTAAATGTATGTTAAAGTATCTAGAGTTCAATGTTGTAACTTAATAGATTAAAAGTGTCATATCATAGATTTTAGCCGGGAGTTGTATAAATGGAAAATAAAATAAAAGCAATTAAATCTGAAAGCATTGCTGAGGAAATGGGAATAGAAAAGGGAGATTGTCTTTTATCCATTAATGGAGAGAAAGTCAAGGATATTATAGATTATAAATTTTTGATAAGCGATGAGTATATTAAAGTTGAAATAGAAAAGCAAAGTGGAGAAGTGTGGGATTTAGAGATAGAAAAGGAATATGATGAAGAACTGGGATTGGAATTTGAGGAACCTATTATTGATAAACCTAAAAGTTGCCATAATAAATGCATATTTTGCTTTATAGATCAGATGCCAAAAGGAATGAGAGATACCCTTTATTTTAAAGATGATGACTCAAGATTGGCATTTCTTCAAGGAAACTTTGTTACACTTACTAATATGAATGATGAGGACATAGATAGAATAATTAAATATAGGATAAGTCCTATAAATGTATCTGTACATACTACTAATCCTGAACTTAGAATTAAAATGATAAATAACAAATTTGCTGGCAATATATATACGTTATTAAAAAGACTTACCCAAAACGGCATAAAAATAAATTGTCAGATAGTATTATGTCCGGGTATAAATGATGGAGCAGAATTCAAAAGAACTGTAGAGGATTTGTATAGATTATATAATGGAGTGACAAATGTGTCAGTAGTTCCTGTTGGAATTACAAAGTACAGACAGAACCTTTCTGAATTATCTAGATACGATAAAAATTCTGCATCTAAACAATTAAAGATTGCAGAAGAATTGCAGCGTAAATATATAGGTGAAATAGGGACTCCTTTTGTGAGATTATCTGATGAATTTTATCTTGTCTCTGAAACCAAGATCCCAAACTGTAATTTTTATGAAAATTACAGCCAGTTAGAAGATGGTGTGGGAATGGTAAGAATATTTAGGGATAATATCGCAAGTCAGCTTGAAAGTTTAAATAAAGGTGCACGAGGGTCGTTTACATTTTTAACCGGGGAATTAGCCTATAATGAAATAAAAGATGCAGCAGAAAAAATAATGGAAAATAGTCCAGATATAATAATTGATGTAAAAAAAATAATAAATAATTTTTTTGGCCATACTATAACTGTGGCAGGGCTTATTACGGCAAGAGATATAATAGAACAATTAAAATATAAGACCTTAGGGAAAAACATAGTAATACCGGAATGTATGCTTAGAAAAGGATATGAACTTTCTAATTCAGATAAAAGGGTATTTCTAGATGATATAACTTTAGATGAATTGGAAAAAAGTTTAAGTAGAAACATACTGGTATGTGATTATACTGGAAATGATTTAATACAGATTATAAATGAAAACAGTGAGGTGGAATAACTAATGGGAAAACCAATAGTTGCTATAGTAGGAAGGCCTAATGTAGGTAAGTCTACATTATTTAACAAATTAGCAGGAAAGAGAATATCTATAGTGGAAGATACACCTGGAGTTACAAGAGACAGAGTGTATGCTGAAGCAGAATGGTTAAAATATAATTTTACCATAATTGATACAGGTGGAATTGAACCTGAGAGCACTGATGTAATAATTTCTCAAATGAGAAGGCAAGCTCAGGTGGCAGTGGAAACAGCAGATGTAATAATATTTATAGTAGATGGAAAAGAAGGGGTTACTGCAGCAGATAGGGAAGTAGCCCAAATGCTTAGAAAAAGTAAAAAACCAGTTGTACTTGTGGTGAATAAAATAGATAATATAAATCAAAATGATTATGTTTACGAATTTTATAACTTAGGTATAGGAGAACCTATGGCTATATCTGCATCACAGGCATTAGGACTTGGAGATATGCTGGATAAAGTAGTGGAAAACTTTAAAGGTGATGAAGATGATGATATAGACAGTGAGTATATAAAAATAGCTTTTATAGGAAAGCCAAATGTAGGAAAATCATCTCTTATAAATAAATTGTTAGGGGAAGAAAGAGTTATTGTAAGTGATATTCCCGGGACCACAAGGGATGCTGTAGACAGTTACCTAGAAACGGACTATGGAAAGTTTTTACTTATAGATACTGCAGGTCTTAGAAAAAAGAGTAAAGTTAAACAGGAAATAGAGAAATATAGTGTAATAAGAACTTACACTGCAATAGAGAGGGCAGATGTGTGTGTGCTTATATTGGATGCAGTTCACAGTATAAGTGAGCAGGATGAAAAGATAATAGGCTATGCTCATGAATTAAGTAAATCTATTATGGTTATAATTAACAAATGGGACTTAATAGATAAGGATACAAAAACAGTTAACAAATATAAGACGGAAATAGGAACAAGTCTTTCTTTTATGCCATATGCGCCCTATTTGTTTATATCTGCAAAAACAGGACAGAGAGTAAATAAGGTTTTACAACTTATAAAAGAATGCTATAACAATTATTGTAAGAAGATAAAAACAGGAGTGTTAAATGACATAATAAGTAAAGCAGTTATGATGAAAGAACCTCCTGTTATATTGGGTAAGAGATTAAAGATTTACTATGTAACTCAAATAGGAAATAAACCTCCTACTTTTGTATTTTTCGTAAATGACCCTAGCTGTGTTCATTTTTCTTATAGAAGGTATATTGAAAATCAATTGAGAGATAACTTTGACTTTACAGGAACAGGGATAAAGTTAGAGTTTAGGGAAAGGAAGGAATAATTGTGTATTCATCTGTATCTTTTTTGGGAGGGGGAAGTTTTGGAACGGCCCTCTCAGTTATACTTGCAAAAAAAGGTGTAAAGGTAAACTTGTGGGATAGGAATAAAAGCATAGTTGAGGATATAAATGTAAAGAAAGAAAATATAAGGTATTTGCACGGCGTAGTTATTCCACAAGATGTAAAAGCCTCTAGTGATGCAAAGGATGTAATTGAAAAAGGAGAAGTTCTGGTGCTGTCAGTGCCATCTCAGGCAGTAAGAGAGGTTTTGACAAATTTTAAAAACTTTATAAGGAAAGATCAAATAATTGTAAACATAGCTAAAGGTATAGAAGAAAAAAGTGGGAAGAGACTTTCTAAAGTTATACAGGAAGAACTACCTTTAAATAAGGTAGTGGTACTTTCAGGACCAAGCCATGCGGAAGAAGTTGCAAGGGATATACCAACTACAGTAGCTGTGTCTTCAGAAAATATGGAATATGCCAAAAAAATTCAAGATTTGTTTATGACAAATAAGTTTAGAATATATACAAATGAAGATATTATAGGAGTGGAAATTGGAGGAGCAGTTAAAAATGTAATTGCACTTGCCTGTGGAATTTCAGATGGTATAGGTTACGGAGATAATTCAAAGGCAGCTCTCATGACTAGAGGAATTGCTGAGATAGTAAGGATTGGTGAAAAGTTAGGAGGCAGAAGGGAAACCTTCTCGGGACTTACAGGTATAGGCGATCTTATAGTCACTTGCACAAGCATTCATAGTAGAAATCGAAGGGCAGGTATACTTATAGGACAGGGAATTCCTGTAAATAAAGCAGTAGAGGAAGTAGGAATGGTAGTAGAAGGTATAAAAGCTTGCAGGGCTTTTTATGAATTAAAAGAAAAATTAAATGTGCAGATGCCTATAACGGAGGCACTTTACAGTATATTGTTTCAAGGAAAAGAGCCTAAGTATACTGTATATGAGCTTATGACTAGAGCAAAAAAGGATGAAGTGCATTAATCAATAATATTAGTAATAAAATATGCCCTATAAAAATATATATATACTGATAATATTAGATTATTGGAGGGTATATTTTGGAAAATTTTGATATATACAAAGATATTGCAGATAGAACTCAGGGGGATATATATGTAGGTGTTGTAGGACCTGTAAGAACTGGAAAATCAACCTTTATAAAGAGGTTTATGGAAATAATGGTTCTCCCTAACATAGATAATTCTTATAAAAAACAGAGAGCTAAAGATGAGCTTCCACAAAGCTCCTCAGGAAAATCTATTCATACTACAGAACCTAAATTTGTACCAAATGAGGCTATAGAAATAAATTTAAATGAAGGAACTAAATTTAAAGTTAGAATGGTAGATTGTGTTGGGTATATAGTTAAAAGTGCAGCTGGATATATGGAAGGTGAAGAGGCTAAAATGGTTACTACTCCATGGTATGACTATGAAATTCCTTTTGAAGAAGCAGCTGAAATAGGAACGAAAAAAGTAATAAACGAACATTCTACTATAGGACTTTTGATTACTACAGATGGTTCTATAACGGATATAGAGAGAGGAGATTATGTTGAAGCAGAGGAAAGAGTGGTTAATGAACTAAAATCCATCAATAAACCATTTATAATGGTGTTAAATTCTCAGCATCCCTTTGATCCTGATACGGTAGCTTTAAAAAAAGAGTTAGAAGGTAAATATGATGTGCCTGTCCAAACTATGGATGTACTTAATATGAAAGAAGACGACATAACAAATGTATTTCAAAGAGTACTTAAAGAATTCCCTGTTAAAGAAATAAATATTGATATGCCGGAATGGATAGAAAAAATGGATCCGTCACATTGGTTGAAGTTAGATTTTATAGGACTAGTAAAAGATATGTGTAGTAATATATACAAGGTTAGAGATATAACAAAGTCATTAGAAAGTTTTAAAGATGTAGAATTTATTGGAGAATCTACGGTAAAAGAAATAAATATGGGAGAAGGTACTGCTAGAATTGATTTAACACCTAGAAAGGACCTTTATTATAAAATATTAAGTGAGGTCTGTGAGAAAAAAATCGAAGGTGAAAGTGACTTATTAAACATAGTAAAAGAAATGCACAGTGCAAAAGTAGAATATGATAAGATAGCAGGTGCGTTAAAGGAAGTAAAGGAAACAGGTTATGGACTAGTTGCTCCGCAACTTTCTGAAATGAAATTAGAAGAGCCTGAAATTGTAAAACAGGGAAATAGATTTGGAGTAAAATTAAAGGCAAGTGCACCTTCACTTCACTTTATTAGAGCAGATATTGAAACCGAGATTTCTCCTATTATGGGTACAGAAAGAGAAAGCGAAGAGATGGTTAAATCTCTTTTGGAGCAATTTGAAAGCGATCCATCTAAAATATGGCAGAGCAATATGTTTGGAAAATCCCTAGAGATATTAGTGAAAGAGGGATTACAAAATAAGCTTTATAAAATGCCAGAAGATATTCAAATTAAAATACAAAAAACACTTCAGAAAATCATAAATGAAGGTAACGGCGGGTTAATATGCATTTTACTTTAATGTTTCATCATGTATTTTACTTTACTTAAAAGTATCTATAATGGCGTAAATTTTAACATCTGTGCTTTTAAAATTTAGGGCTTTAGATGATTTTGATATTGTCTAGGACCCTAAATTTTTTAGTATGATTTATACTGGCATATATAGTTCAAAATAAATTTTATTGAACATTCTTGCAGGTTTGTTTGTTGGAGATATTTTATGGTATAATCATTTTAAATCTTGCTTTTAAACTTAGGTTTACGATATATCAATTGAAATTAAAGTACTCGTAAATTTTTCTTGAAATTGTTATTAATATATATGTATAATAAAATGTGGATTGATGAGGCTTCATGGAAGGATGAAATTATAATGATTAAAAGTATGACTGGTTTTGGAAGAGGCACTATAGAAAGTGAAAAACAAAGTTTTATAGTGGAAATAAAAAGTGTAAATCATAGATACTGTGATTTAAATATTAAAATGCCAAAAAGTCTTATGCCTCTGGAAGACAGAATGAGAAAAATTATTCAGCAAAAAATAAACAGGGGTAAAGTAGATGTTTTTATAACTCAAATGAATTTTGAAGATCAGGCTACAAAGGCTGTACTAAATGAAGGTTTAGCTAATAGTTATGTAGAATGTTTAAATGCTATTAAGGAAAAATACAATATAAAAGACAATATATCTCTTTCACTTATTGCTAAATTTCCAGAAATTATAACTGTAAAAAAAGACGATGCTGATCTTGAAAATATATGGAAGTATTTATTGACTGCTTTTAATGATGCATTAGAAATGTTAGTGGGTATGAGAGAAAAAGAAGGGGAGAAACTAGAAAAAAATATACTTGAAAAATGCAGCTCTATACAAGCTTTATTAAATACTATAGAAAATAAATCTTTTCAATTAGTAAAAGAATATAAAGAAAAGCTTTCAGAGAGATTGAAGGATTTGCTGGATAAATATCCAGTAGATGAAAATAGAGTTGCAATGGAAATAGCACTATTTGCAGATAAATCTTGTATTGATGAAGAAATTGTAAGGCTAAATAGCCACGTAGTACAATTTAAAGAAACTTTAACATTGAAGGAGCCTGTAGGAAGAAAACTTGATTTTATACTACAGGAAATGAATAGAGAGGCAAATACAATTGCTTCTAAGTCAACAAATCTGGATATAACTAAAGTTACATTGAATATAAAAAACGAAATAGAAAAAATAAGAGAGCAAATACAAAACGTGGAGTAAGATAGGAGGAAATGTATGGGTATAAAATTAATAAACATAGGATTTGGAAATATTGTTTCAGCAAATAGATTGGTGGCTATAGTAAGTCCAGAATCCGCTCCCATAAAGAGAATAATTCAGGAAGCAAGAGATAGGGGAATGCTTATAGATGCTACTTATGGAAGAAGAACAAGAGCTGTTATAATAACAGATAGTGATCATGTGATACTTTCAGCAGTTCAACCTGAAACTGTAGCACATAGATTGTCTTCTAAAGATGGTGAAGATGATATTGGTGAGGTTGAGGAATAATGTCGAGAAAAGGATTGCTAATTGTTATATCAGGACCTTCTGGAACTGGAAAAGGTACAGTTTGTAAGGCATTACTGAAAAAAAATGATTTTTGGATTTCTACTTCAGCTACTACTAGGTCTCCAAGAAAAGGGGAGGTAGATGGAGTAAATTATTATTTTTTGACTGAGGAGACTTTTAAGGATAAAATAAAAAATAAGGATTTTTTAGAGTATGCTAAAGTTTATGAAAACTATTATGGTACACCTAAGTCTCAAGTTTTGAAAGCTATAGATGAAGGAAAAGACGTAGTGCTTGAAATTGACATTCAGGGAGCCTTAAAGGTAAAAGAAAGCTATCCGGAAGGGGTGTTTATATTTATACTTCCACCTTCAATGAAAGAACTTAAAAACAGGATTATAGGTAGGGGAAGTGAAACACCTGAGTCCTTGAATCTAAGATTTAAGTCAGCTTATAAGGAAATAAATTATGTTTCAAAATATAATTATGCGGTTATAAATGATACTGTAGACAATGCAGTGGAAAATATAGAGAGCATAATTACAGCTGAAAAATGTAGAGTAGACAGGATTAAAGATGAAATATTAAATTCTAAGGAGGGTATTTTGTATGAATAATTCAATGATAAATCCATCTGTTGTGGATTTACTTAAAAAGGTAGATAATAGGTATACTTTAGTTACTATAACAGCTAAAAGGGCAAGACAACTAATCCAGGATTCAGAACCACTTGTAGATATAGATTCAACTAAACCAGTTACTATAGCTATTAATGAAATAGATCAAGGTTTAATTACTTATGAAACTGTAAAAGAGGGAATTAAATAATGGTAAATGGCAAGAAAACAGTTGTCATAGGGGTAACTGGTGGAATAGCAGCGTATAAAGCACTGGACGTTATAAGTAAATTGAAAAAAAAAGACTTTGATATAAACGTAATAATGACAAAGTCTGCTGCAAAATTTGTTACGCCCCTTACTTTTCAGACTTTAAGTCAAAATATAGTGCACACTGATATGTTTGAAGAACCACGAGCTTTTGAAATACAACATATTTCTCTTGCAAAAAAAGCAGATTTGATAGCAATAGTTCCTGCTACGGCTAATATAATAGGAAAGGTTTCAAGTGGAGTAGCAGATGATCTTCTAACTACAACTATCATGGCGACTAAGGCTCCTGTAATTTTTGCCCCTGCTATGAATACAAATATGTATTCTAATCCAATTATGCAGGATAATATAAACAAACTTATGAAGTTTGGATATGAATTCATAAAGCCAGCTGTAGGAAGGTTGGCATGTGGCGATAGTGGTGAAGGAAAGCTACCAGATGCTGATTTTATAGCAGATGTAATTGAAAGTATGCTTTATGGCATTAAGGACTTACGTGGAAAAAAGATTCTTGTAACTGCAGGGCCTACTATAGCAGATATAGACCCAGTAAGATATATAACGAATAGGTCTTCAGGAAAAATGGGTTATTCCATAGCTGAAGAGGCTAGGGACAGAGGTGCAGATGTAACTTTGATATCTGGACCTACAAAGTTAAGTATTCCATTTGGAATTAATTTTATAAATGTAAGGACAAATGCACAGATGTTAAAGGCTGTGCTTGATAATTTTCAGGGACAAGATATAGTAATAAAAGCTGCTGCGGTATCTGATTATAGAGCAAAAAATTATTCCAAAAGGAAGATAAAGAAAAGTGAAGAGGAATTTTCATTAGATTTTATTAGTGATGTGGATATATTGAAAGAGCTTGGAAAATTAAAGAAGAATCAAATTCTAGTTGGATTTGCTGCTGAAAGTAATGATCTTTTGGAGAATGCTTCAAAGAAGCTAAAGAAAAAGAATCTTGACTATATAGTTGCCAATAATATAACGGCATCTGATTCTGGATTTGCTTCAGATGACAACAAGGTAACAATATTATCAAGGGATGGAAAAAAAGTAGATTTAAATAGGATGAATAAGAGAGAAGTTGCTCGAAATTTGTTCAATATACTATCCCAAAGGTAAGTTGATTTATCTAAAATATGGGTTTAAATGTTTGAGAGGGGTTTAAATTTAAAATACCTCTCTTATTTAATGTTTATATAAAGGGTGATTTAGTGTATACATATGCAGGTATAATTGTAAACAATAGTTCTGTAAAATTAGATAAAATTTTTACCTATAAAATACCAGACAAATTGGGTGGAAAAGTTAACATAGGTTCTAGAGTAAAAATACCTTTTGGTATGGGAAACAATAAATTAGATGGATTTGTTGTTAGGTTGTATGAAGATGATATAGAAAATAGGAAAATTAAAGAAATAAGTGATATATGTGAAAAAATTCCACTTTTTACAAAAGAAGATTTGACTCTTATAGAAAAAATGAGAGAAATATACTTGTGTACATATCTAGAATGTATAAAGGTATTTATTCCAAGGGGAATACTTAAAGGAATGAAAAAGAAAAAGGAAAGCTTAATTTATATTGGTAAAGATTTAGAAGGAAACTTTAATAAGAAACCCTACATAGATATATATAAGGTAGTAAAAGAAAACAATGGAATATACACTAAGAATTTTATAAGTAAAAATTATAAATTGTCCTTGTCATCTATAAATACTATGATAAAACATGGATTTCTTGTGATTAGTGAGAAAACTGTAGATAGGTATGATGTAAGACAGTATAGAACGTATTCTAAAAAGGTACTGAATAGTGAGCAGCAGCATGCAGTAGACAATATAATAAACTCAGATAAAAACATATTTTTGATTCATGGAGTTACAGGTAGTGGTAAAACTGAAATTTACATGCATCTTGTTGAAAAGGCTATGGATAAGGGTAAAGAATCTATAATACTGGTGCCGGAAATCGCACTTACTCCACAAATGGTTGAAAGATTTAAAGGAAGATTCGGAAAAAATATAAGTGTATTTCATAGCAAATTATCAGATGGGGAAAGATATGATGAATGGATGAGGGTAAAGCTTGGCCAGGTGAAAGTTGCAATTGGTGCAAGATCTGCGGTATTTCTTCCATTTAATAACTTAGGATTTATAATAATAGATGAAGAACATGAGTGGAGCTACAAATCAGATAGTAATCCAAAGTATAATGCTAGAGAAATTGGACAGATGAAATGTAAACAATACAATTGTAAAATGATACTTGGTTCAGCAACACCTTCTATAGAAACGTATTATAAATGTAAGACTGGTGAAATTGAACTTATAGATATAAAAAACAGAGCAGATGGGGCACTTATGCCAGAAGTTGAAATTGTAGATATGAGGCAGGAACTTATAAATAACAATAAATCTATATTCAGCAGGGAACTTTATCAATGTATTTGTAATAGACTTTCAAAGGGTGAACAGATAATATTGTTTTTAAATAGGAGAGGCTATTCCACCTTTGTTTCTTGCAGAAAGTGTGGTTATGTATTTAAATGCAATAATTGCGATATATCCTATACCTATCACCAGAATCAAAGAAAACTTGTTTGTCATTATTGTGGAAGTAGGATAGAAGTACCTAAAGTTTGTCCTAAATGTGGTAGTAAATATGTTAAATATTTTGGTGTGGGAACAGAAAAGGTTGAGAACCAGATAAAAGCTTATTTCCCTAAAGCAAGAACACTTAGAATGGATTTTGATACTACAAGAAGTAAAAATTCTTATGAAAATATCTATAATACATTCAAAGAGGGAAAAGCAGATATACTTATAGGAACTCAAATGGTAGCGAAGGGTTTGGATTTTAAAAATGTAACTTTAGTAGGTGTAGTGGCTGCAGATTTGTCACTTAATTTGCCGGATTTTAAATCTACAGAGAGGACCTATGAACTTATAACTCAAGTCTCAGGAAGGGCAGGTAGAGGAGAAAAGTCTGGAAAAGTAATTATTCAAACTTATAATCCTGAAAATTACAGCATAAGATATGCAGCTAAAAATGATTACAGTAGTTTTTATAGGGAAGAAATTGGAATAAGGGAAAATATGAGTTATCCCCCATTTGCAGATATACTTCTTATAAATATGAATAGTAAAAATGAAAATGTATTAATAAAAAATATACAAAATGTTGGTATATTCTTAAAAAAACTTCTTGAAAAAGATGATAAAATTAAAATATTAGGACCATGCCCCTGTCAAATATCTAAGATAAAGGAATTGTACAGGTGGCAGATAATATTAAAAGGAAAAATAACCATAAATATTGCACAAAATGTTAAAAAAGTAGTTTATGATTTATTGAAAGATGTTTATAATGATATAAGAGTTAGTATAGATAGAAATCCTAACAGTATGTTGTAAGATATATTAATTTAGATGTAATTATCAATATGAAACAGGGAGGAGTTGAATAAGCCGTAAAAATCTATGAATTATATTAGATTTAATTGAAACGGCAAATAATATGGCTTTGAGAAATGTAAGAAAATATGGAGATAGTATATTAAGAAAAAAAAGTAGGAAAGTAGAGGAAATAAATGAAAGAATCCATGTACTGTTAGATGACATGGAGGAAACCCTTTATGAAGAAGATGGTGTAGGACTTGCAGCACCTCAAGTTGGTGTTTTAAAAAGAGTTATAGTTATAGATGTTGGAGAAGGAATTTTAAAGCTAGTGAATCCAGAAATTATATATTCTGAGGGTAAAGCCGTAGATATAGAAGGATGTCTGAGTATACCCGGGAGTGAAGGGGAGGTTGAAAGACCAGAGAAAGTAAAGGTAAAAGCATTAAATGAGAAAGGTGAAGAGATTGTAATAGAAGGTGAGGATTTGCTTGCAAGAGCACTTTGCCATGAAATAGACCATTTAAATGGCATACTATTTATAGATAAAATCATAAAAAAAGGTGAGGTAACGAAGTAATGAATATAGTTTTTATGGGAACACCTGAATTTTCGGTGCCATCTTTAAAAAGATTAATAGAGGAATTTAATGTTGAAGCGGTATTTACTCAACCGGATAAGCCAAAAGGGAGAGGTAAAAAGTTATCTTTTTCCGAAGTTAAAGAAGAGGCTCTTAAACACGGTATTCCAATATATCAACCGCTTAAGTTAAAAGATGATGCAGAGGCAATTTCTACTTTAACAAAGATAAGGCCAGATTTCATAGTGGTGGTTGCCTACGGACAGATACTTACAAAACAAGTGCTGGATATACCTAAGTATGGATGCATAAATCTTCATGCTTCACTTTTACCTAAATATAGGGGGGCAGCACCTATAAATTGGTGCATTATAAATGGAGAAAGCGAAAGTGGAAATACTACTATGTTTATGGATACAGGACTTGATACAGGAGATATGCTTTTAAACAGCAATGTTAAAATTACAGATAATATGACAGCTGGTGAACTCCACGATGTGCTTATGGAAGATGGAGCAGAACTATTGGTCAAAACACTAAAAGGACTGGAAAAAGGCGATATTATAAGAAAAAAGCAGGGAGAAACTACAACTGAATATGCTGGAATGTTGAGCAAGAGTATGGCAAAGATAGATTGGAATTTAAACTGCAAAAGTATAAAAAACATTGTGAGAGGTTTAAATCCATGGCCTATTGCATATACTCAATATAAGAATGATAATATGAAGATATATGAGGCAGAATGCTTGAATGAAAGTTATGATAAAGAACCAGGATGTATAATAGGTGTGTCTAAAGAGGGTATTAAAGTTGCCTGTGGTAGTGGCACTATACTCATAAAGAAGATACAATTTCCTGGGAGAAAACCTATGAATGTAAGTGAATATATAAAGGGACATTCTATAGAAAAAAACATTGTATTAAAAAAGTAATTTGTGGAGGTGTTTAACCTATGTTTTTCTTTGACAGCAGTTTTATTATACTTATTCCTGCGATTTTAGTAGCAGTTTGGGCGCAGTATAAAGTATCGGCCACTTTTAATAAATATTCAAGATATAGAAGTCAAAATGGATATACAGGTGCTCAGGTGGCCAGAATGCTATTAGATGGTAGTGGTTTATATGATGTACCAGTAGAATTAATACCAGGAAAACTCAGTGATCACTATGATCCTTCAAAAAGAGTTATGAGACTTTCAGAAGAAGTTTATTATGGAAATTCTGTGGCGTCAATAGGAGTTGCAGCTCATGAAACAGGGCACGCAATTCAGCACAAAAACGGGTATGCACCACTTATTATAAGAAATTCTATTGTACCGGCAGTTAACTTTGGTTCTAGTGCATCCTGGATACTATTTTTAGCAGGAATTATTTTAGGAA
Source organism: Clostridium sp. AWRP (assembly GCF_004006395.2). NCBI lineage: Bacteria > Bacillati > Bacillota > Clostridia > Eubacteriales > Clostridiaceae > Clostridium > Clostridium sp. AWRP. The sequence goes on from NZ_CP029758.2 coordinate 1,369,471, forward strand.
TTAAGGGACTTGTGAATATAGGTATAATTTTATTTACTTTAGTAGTTTTGTTTCAGATAATAACTCTTCCAGTAGAATTCAATGCGTCAAGTAGAGCATTGAAAATATTAGAAAGAAGAAATATATTATATTCCAATGAGTTAGTTGGAGCTAGATCTGTTTTAAGTGCTGCCGCAATGACTTATGTAGCTGCAGCATTAACGGCTATAGCTAACTTATTAAGACTTATATATATAAGTAGGGACAGAGATTAAAAATATATATTTTAGGCATTTTGAAGAAAATAGGCTAGCATACTGACTGGTTATTTCTTTTAAAATGCCTTAAGTTAGAGGTAAAAAGATGAATGGAGCAAGAAGTACAGCTGTAGAAATACTTAATGAGGTATTGGGAAATAATGCATATTCTAATAAAATTTTAAATACGCATTTAAATAAGAATAATTTAAACAAAAAGGATAGGGCTTTAGTTACTGAAATAGTATATGGTACTTTAAAATATATGTATACTATTGACACTATACTAGGTGATTTTATAAAAAGTAATTTAAAGAAGATGAATATAGATATAGTAAATATACTGAGAATTTCTATATATCAACTCAGATATTTAGATAAAATACCTGAATTTGCAGTAGTGAATGAAGCTGTAGAACTTTCGAAAAAAAAGTCAAAGGGGCTCTCAAAATTAGTAAATGGAGTCCTAAGAAATTACTTAAGAAATAAAGATAATTTGCACTGTGAACATAAGGACAATAAAATAGATAACCTGTGTTTTAAATATTCCTTTCCAAGATGGATGACTTTACTTTTTATTCATCAATATGGAGAAGCTGTAGGTGAGAGTATATTACAATCACTTAATTATATACCCAAAGTTACAGTTAGGGTTAATGGATTAAAAACTGACTATGAAAGTGTTTGGGATGAACTTTTAAAAAATGGATATGATATAGAAAAAGGTGAAATATGTAAGGAAGCTGTAGTAATAAATAGAGGCAGCAATGTAGAGGAAAATCCACTTTTTAAAAAAGGATATATAACAGCACAGGATGAAAGTGCCATGCTCGTAGCACATATTGTAGACCCGAAAGAAAATATGACTGTAATTGATATGTGCAGTGCACCTGGCGGGAAATCATGCCATATGGCAGAACTTATGAAAAATACTGGAGTAATATATGCCTATGATTTACATGAGAATAAATTAAGATTTGTAGAAGAAAATGCAAATAGAATGGATATTAAAAACATAAGATGTAATAAGTTAGATGCGGAAAAATATGTAGAACAGTTTGAAAATACAGCAGATAGAGTGCTAATAGATGTGCCATGTTCAGGATTAGGAATAGTAAGAAAAAAACCTGAAATTAAATGGAATAAAAGTATGAAGTCTTTAAATAGCCTTGTAAATGTGCAGAGAAAAATCATGTTAAATGCTTCAAGATATGTAAAAGATGGTGGAAAACTTATATATTCTACTTGTACCCTAAATAAAAGTGAAAATGAAGATAACATAAATTGGTTTATTAGAGAAAATCCCCAGTATAAACTAGAAAAAATTTATTGTGGTGATTTTGACAACATAATTTATCATAAAAAGGGATATATAACTATATTGCCCGATGATAATATGGATGGATTTTTTATTGCAAAAATGATAAAACATAGGTAGGTGCAATATATGGATAATATTCTTGACTTTGATATGGAAGAATTGAAAAGTTGGATGAGAGACAATTGTGAAAGTGAATTCAGAGCAAAACAGATAATAGACTGGATATATAAAAATGGTCAATGTGATTTTGACAATATGACCAATATACCTAAGAAATTACTAGAAAAGTTAAAAACAAATTTTTACATAGGTACTACTGAATTAGTAAAAAAATGTGAGTCAAAATTTAAAGATACTTTTAAATTTTTATATGAATATAAAGATGGAAATATGGTAGAAACTGTAGTTATGAAATATAAACATGGCAATTCCATATGTATTTCAACTCAAGTAGGATGTAGAATGGGATGTAAGTTTTGTGCATCTACAATAGATGGAATGGTTAGAAACTTGACAGCAGGAGAAATGTTAGGCCAAATTCTAAAATCCCAGAATGAAGTAGGAGAGAGGATATCCAATATAGTTCTTATGGGAAGTGGGGAACCTCTAGATAATTATGAAAATGTGCTAAAATTTTTAAAAATAGTAAATTCTGAATACAGTTTCAACATAGGCCAGAGACATATAACTTTGTCAACCTGTGGTATAGTACCTAAAATAAGGAATTTAGCAGATAGGAATCTTCAAATAACTTTGGCTATATCACTGCATGCTCCAAATGACGTTATGAGAAAAAAAATAATGCCTATTGCAAATAAATATTCCATAAAAGATATAATAGATGCATGTAAGTATTACATAAAGAAGACGGGTAGAAGGGTATCTTTTGAATACGCTTTGGTAAGTGGAGTAAATGACAGTTTAAAATGTTGTGATGAATTAAGTGAACTTATAAGTGGGTTATCGTGCCATGTTAATTTAATACCAGTTAATGAAGTTAAGGAAAATAACTTAAAAAAATCTTCTTCTGATGATGTGAAGAAATTTTACAATAGGTTGATTAAGAATAAAATAGAGACTACTATAAGAAGAGAAATGGGTTCAGACATAGACGCTGCTTGCGGACAATTGAGGAGAAGTTATTTAGAATCGAAAAAGTTATAGAGAGGGTGTAGAAAATGGTGGGGATCTTATCAGATGTAGGTAAGGTAAGAAAGCTAAATGAAGATTTTGTAGATTTCTATAATGGCAAAAATTTTAACTTATATGTAATAGCAGATGGAATGGGTGGACACAATGCAGGAGAGGTAGCCAGCAGAATTGCTGTGGAAACAACCATTTCTTACATGAAATCAAATGAAACATCAAATATGGAGGAAGACTTATTAAAAGCTGTAAGTGTAGCAAATGATAAAATTTATGAACTTTCTATTAGCAACAGTCAATTTGGAGGAATGGGGACAACTATAACAGTCTGCCTTGTGAAAGATAAAGATATGATAGTAGCAAATGTAGGGGATAGTAGCTGCTATGTTGCAAAATATGATGGTATAACAAAAGTGACTAAAGATCACTCTTTAGTACAACAACTGGTGGATGAAGGTAGTATAACTGAAGAAGAAGCGGCAATTCATCCTAATAAAAATATAATAACAAGAGCTCTTGGAACTAATAAGTCTGTAAAAGTGGATATATTTAAAGTAAATTTAGAAGATGTAAATAGGGTAATAATGTGCACTGACGGGCTATCTAATGGAGTAAATATGAATGAAATGTATGATATAATAATGAATAACAATAACGAAGATGCTTGCAAGCAGCTAATAGAACTAAGTAAACTTAGGGGTGGAAAGGATAATATATCAGTTATTGTATTTGAAGGAGAGTGTAAAAAATGATAGGGACTATGCTAGGGAATAGATATGAGTTGCTTGAAAAAATAGGAGAAGGAGGTATGGCTATTGTTTATAGAGCGAAAGACCACCTCTTGAGCAGAAACGTAGCTGTTAAAATTCTCAAAGAAGAATTTTCAAGTGATGGAGAATTTGTAGAGAAATTTAAAAGGGAAGCAGCAGCAGCAGCAAGTCTTTCAGATAATAACATAGTAAACATATATGATGTAGGTACACAGAAGGATATAAACTACATAGTAATGGAATGTGTTATTGGAAAGACTTTAAAACAAGTAATAAAAGAAGAGAAGAAAATACCTCCTGCAAGGGCAGTGGAAGTAGCTATTCAAATAGCTAAAGCTTTGAAATGCGCCCATAAGAATAACATTATACATAGAGATATAAAACCTCATAATATTCTTGTTACAGAAGATGGTATAGTAAAAGTAACGGACTTTGGTATAGCCAAAGCCTCAGATTCAGTTACAATAACTAATTCTAATAAGATAATGGGTTCTGCACACTACTTTTCCCCAGAACAAGCAAAAGGAAGCTTTGTAGATTTTAGAACAGATATTTACTCCCTTGGCATAGTTATGTATGAAATGGTTACAGGACGTGTTCCCTATGATGCAGAAAGTCCTGTGTCAATAGCACTAAAACATATACAAGAACCTGTAGTTCCACCAAATCAGTTAAATGAAAATATACCGGATAGTTTAAATAGACTTATTTTGAAAGCTGTGGAAAAAGAGCCTATAAGAAGATATCAGACAATGGAAGATATGCTAGTGGACTTAAAAAAGATAGAAAACAATCAAAAAATCAATTTAGCAGATGATGATTTAAGTAGTGATATGACTAGGATAATGGATCCTGTGGATGTAAACAATGCTTATAAAAATGAGGACGATTATGATGATGAAGTAGAGCCAGCAAGAAAACCAGTTAAATTAAATTTAGATCCTAAAAAGAAAAAGAGGATATTGACAACGGCAATAGGTGTTCTTGTAGTTGTAATAGGTATAATTTCAGGATATATTTGGTATAACAAGGTGTATAGCAGTGGAGATATAACTGTACCGAATATAGTAGGCATGAAACAGGATGATGCTAAACAGTTAGTAGAAAGTAAAAAGCTTAATTTTGTAGTAGGTGGCAAAGAAAAAAGTGACAAACCAGAAGGAAGTGTAATAGAATGTTTTCCTAAATCAGGAACAAAGGTAAAATCAAACTCAGATGTAAGGGTAATTATAAGCAGTGGATCTGACTCATTGACTGTTCCAAACTTGGTTGGGGTAGATTTTGCTACTGCAAAGGATATTATATCAAACAGTGGGCTCACCTTGGGAAATGTATCTTACAGACACAGTGATGATGTGGCAGAAGGTGACGTTATAAGTCAGGATCCTACAGCAGATAGTAAAGCTCAAAATGGTACAAAAGTAAATCTTGTGGTAAGCAAGGGAGCAGATGCAAAATATGTAACAGTACCGGATGTTTCAGGTAAAAATATAGAAGAAGCAGCTTCTATAATGGCAAGTTCAGGACTTAAAGTTTCTAAAAATCCAGTAGCTACTTCAGATAAATCTCAGAGTGGAGTTGTAACAAGTCAAAGCATAGGAGGATCACAGCAAGTTAAAGAAGGTACTACGGTAAGCTTAACTTATTATGAATATAAAGAAACTCAAAATGATCAAAGCAGTAATTTAGGAACTCAACATAAAGGAAAAGACACTGGAAGCAGCGGACCAAGTAAGGATGGAAGCGGCACAAGCAGCGGAAGCAGAAGTGGGTCCAGCGGAGGTAAATCTGATAGTGGAAGTGTCACAGGCAGTTCTTCTGATGGAGATACAGGAAGCAGCGGAAATACAAGTACGGGTGGTACAGTAAATTCAGATAAAACAAATTAGGAGGAATTTATGCAGGGAACTATAGTTAAGGGTATAGGAGGATTTTATTATATAAAAACAGATAATGGGGTAATTGAATGTAAGGCAAGGGGAAAGTTTAGGCATAATTCACTTTCCCCTATGGTAGGAGATAAAGTGGATATTGCACTAGAAAAAGAGCAGGGAGTTATTAATAAAATCTATCCTAGAAGAACTAAATTGAAGAGACCTGCTGTAGCTAATGTAACCCAGGCAATGGTGGTTTTTGCATTTACACGTCCTGAAATAAATGAAGATTTATTGAATAGATTTCTTATAAGCTGTGAATTGAATAACTTGAAAATAGTAGTTTGTTTTAATAAGCTGGATTTAGCAGAAGAAAAGGAAAAATCCGATATAGCCAATGCTATGAAAAAAATAGGCTATGATGTAATATTTTTGACGGCAAAAGAAAACTATGGAATTAATAAAATTAAAGAAAAGCTTAAAGGAAATATTACGGTACTGTGTGGTCCATCGGGAGTTGGAAAATCTACTATTTTAAATGCCATTTCAGGAAAAGAGATTATGGAAACGGGTGAGATAAGTCGAAAATTGAAGAGAGGAAAACATACTACAAGACATAGTGAGTTAATAGAATTGGAAGAAGGGCTTATAGTGGATACTCCGGGATTTTCCTCTCTGGATATATTTGATATATCAGAGGAAAAACTTCAGTATTGTTTTCCAGAGTTTACTGACCTTATAGGAAAATGTAAATTTACAGGTTGTTTTCATTATAAAGAACCGAATTGTGCTATTAAAGCTTCTGTCGAAGATGGAAAAATAGATAGAAAAAGATATGAGTTTTATATTAAGGTCTTAAATGAAATTACAAGTAAAAAAAAGTATTGAGCTGCTCATATAGCAGTGTAAATTAAGGAGAGATAAACATATGATAAGAATAGCACCTTCAATATTATCTGCAGATTTTTCAAAATTAGGGGAAGATATAAAAAGCTTGGACAAATATGGGGCGGATTTAATTCATATAGACGTAATGGATGGAAATTTTGTACCGAATATATCTTTTGGAGTACCTATTATTAAAAGCATAAGGCCTCTTACAAAGTTGCCTTTTGATGTGCATTTAATGATAGAGGAACCTTCAAAATATGTGGAGGATTTTGTAAAAGCAGGAGCAGATATTATAACAGTTCATTTCGAAGCGGATAGGCATATAGATAGGACTATAAATTATATAAAAAGTTTTGGGGTAAAAGCCGCAGTAGCATTGAATCCGGCTACCTTAGTAGATAATATAAGGTACTTAATACCTTATTTAGACATGGTTCTCATAATGTCTGTAAATCCAGGATTTGGAGGACAAAAATATATAGAGTATTGTTCTGATAAACTCAAGTACATAAAAGAATTAAGCAATAAATGTAATAAAAATTTAATGATAGAGGTAGACGGTGGTGTTTCAAAGGGCAATATAGCAAAAATAGTAGATAGCGGTGCTAATGTAATAGTAGCGGGTTCTGCTGTATTTAATGGTGGAAATATAGAAGAAAACATAAGATTATTAAGAGGGGAAATTTAAAATGAAAGCAATTATAGTATCTGGAGGCAGTGCTCCATCTAGAAAATTAATTGAAGAGGAAATTGATGAAGATTCTATTTTGATTTGTGCAGATGGAGGGGCGAATTGCCTCTACGAGTATAAAATTATACCGGATTATTTAATTGGAGATTTTGATTCTATAGACAAGGATGTTCTAACGTTTTTCAAAAGTAAAAAATGTTCTATAGATACATATCCTAGGGCTAAGGATTTTACGGATACTGAAATTGCAGTAGAAAAGTCCCTGGCGTTAAAAGCAGACCAGATAGTAATGCTTGGGTGTACTGGAACCAGGATAGATCATGTTTTAGCTAACTTAGGTATGCTTTTAAAATGCAGCCGCAGTGGAGTGAAGGCATATATAAAGGATGAACATAATACTATTGAGTTATTATGCAAGACAACGACAATAAAAGGATATCCTGGAGAAACCTTTTCCCTTCATGCCTACTGTAATATAGTCAAAAATCTAAATATAATAGGTGCTAGATATAAGTTAAGTAATTATGATTTGGCTTTAGGTGATGCAAGGACGGTATCTAATGAATTTATTCAAGAGGAAGCCCGTATAGTGTTTGACAGTGGTATGCTTTTGTGCATGCACAGCAAGGATTGAATAGATAATAAGACAAACTTTTAATAGTATAGATTTAAAGCTTGTAATTATAAAAAGTAGTAACGATATGAAGACGTTATGCATATAATAGTATAAAGCAATTTATAAGGGATAATAGCGTGAAAAAGAAAAGCTGTATTAGAAGAAGGACAAAGAAAAAAATAGGATTGATAGCTTTATCTATAGGTGTTGGATTTTTAATGACAGTTATTATCCCAATATGGGGCTGGATAATAGCTGCAGGTATGGGGCTAATTTATTGTGGATGGTATTTAATAAGTTATCATAAATAAGGGGGTAGTTTAATGAAAATTATTACATTTAAGCTTCCAGGAGTTCTATCTGCGATTATAAAGTTTTTTACTAAAAAAAAATAAGTACTTAAAGACAAAAATGCAATTGTATATAAACAACTGCATTTTTATTTTTTATATAGCACGTTGAACCTTTCCTGAACGAAGACATCTTGAACAAACATGTATAGTTTTTGGTGTTCCATTAACTATAGCTTTAACTTTTCTTACGTTTGGAGTCCAAGTCCTTTTGGATTGACGGTGGGAGTGGCTGTATTGTACTCCAAATACTACACCTTTTCCACATATTTCACACTTCTTTGACATTAAAAACACCTCCTTATGAGTCCTCTAAAATTCAAACACCACTTATTTTATCACAGAAGGCATAATAAGCGCAAGTAAATAGTAAAATTTAAGTAAATGTCCTTTTTCATAGATTTAATATTTTCTTGAATAAATGTTTTATTTAATATAAAATATGTTTATGGTATTATAGAATACAATACTTTAGTAAGGAGGTTTTTGTATGATAGCTAGTATTGCCGAAGAAAATGGGTATATTGACTATTCGGAAGAAGTAGTTGCAAACATAGTTGGGTTATCAACTATGGAATGCTATGGAGTAGTAGGTATGGCTTCCAAAAACGCAAAAGATGGTTTTTGGGAATTAATAAAAGGTGGAAGTTTTAATAAAGGAGTAAGGGTTCGTTCTCAAAATAACGAACTTATAATAGAACTATATATAATAGTGGAATATGGAACAAAAATATCAGTGATTTCAAATAGTATAATACAGAGGATAAAATATAATGTAGAAAACTACACAGGACTCAAAGTATCAACTATTACAGTAAATGTTCAAGGTGTTAGAGTCTAGGGAGGTAATTCGTAAAAATGGAATACTTAAATATAGATGGACATCACTTTTACAACATGGTTGTAAATGCTAGCAATAAGCTGGAGAACCAAAAAGATTTTGTTAACTCATTAAATGTCTTTCCTGTTCCTGATGGTGATACGGGAACTAATATGTCTATGACCTTTAAAAGTGCAGTACTTGAGGTAGGTAATTCTAAAGATAGTTCTATAGAAAGTATCTCTAAACAATTAGCTAGAGGTGCACTTATGGGGGCAAGAGGAAATTCAGGAGTGATATTGTCTCAGATATTTAGAGGAATAGCAAAAGGTCTTCAGGGAAAAAAACAGGTAAATTCAGAAGAGTTTGCAAATAGCCTACAAGAAGGGGCAAAATCTGCTTATAAAGCTGTTATGCGTCCTACAGAAGGGACCATATTAACTGTTATAAGGGCTGCTGGTGAAAGTGCTGTTAAGTCCGGTAAAAAGGATATAACTGAGTTACTTCAAGATATATGTAGTTATAGTAGAACTGTATTGAATAAAACGCCTGACATGCTCCCTGTTCTAAAAAAAGCAAAAGTAGTAGATGCAGGTGGAATGGGCCTTCTAATAATACTTCAAGGAATGCAGGAAGCTTTAAGAGATGGCAAGGAAAATGTAGTCATAGAAGAAGCTCATGATAAAGAAGTTAAATCTGGAGTTAAGGATTTGGGACAGCAGGATATAAAATATGGATATTGCACAGAATTCTTTATCCATTCTCAAGGAACTTGTATAAATGAATTTAAGAAAAAATTAGAGACTATGGGAGATTCTATGGTAGTTGTGGATGATGAAGATATAATTAAAGTACACATTCACACAAATGACCCGGGTTGGATTCTTTCAGAGGCAATTAAACTAGGGGAATTGTCAAAAATAAAAGTAGATAATATGAGAGAGCAGCACAGACATCTTTTAAGTATAGAAAATTTTGGAGAAAATTCCCATAAAGATAATGCTTATGATAGTGAGAAACTTAGTTATGAAGAAAAAACTGAGTCACAAAAGTATGCACTTATTTCAGTAGCTATGGGAGATGGAATTAAAAGTATATTTGAGGACTTGGGAGTAGATTACGTAATAGAAGGCGGACAGACCATGAATCCCAGTACTGAAGATATATTAAATTGTATAAATAAAGTAAATGCTGAAAATATAATTATATTGCCCAATAATAAAAATATAATTATGTCTGCTAATCAGGCAAAAGAGATATCTAGTAAAAATGTAAAAGTTGTGCCTAGTAAGACAATACCACAAGGTATTACGGCAATAACATCTTTTAATTCAGATATGGATATAGATAAAAATATAAGTACTATGGAAAGGGCAATAACTACAGTGACTACTGGTTCTGTGACCTATGCAGTTAGGGATACAGAAATAGATGATATAAGCATAAAAAAAGGAGATATATTAGGACTTATTGATGGAAAGATAGTGCAAGTTGGAAAGGATATGTTTGAAGTTTGTGACAAGCTTTTAAAGCATATGATAAAAGAGGATAGCGAACTTATAAGTATATATTATGGTATAGAAAGTGAAGAAGAAAAAGTAAAGCATTTTGTAGAAGAGGTTGAGAAGAAGTATACAGAAATGGATGTACAATGTTATAGTGGAAAACAGCCTTTATACTATTTTATAGTTTCTGTTGAATAAAAAAAGCGTAAAGCTTTTTTTATTTTTGGTATTTAATAAGAAGGCAGGTGAGAGTTTGTGAATCTAAGGGAGGATATCGGATCATTAAAAGGAGTAGGTGAGGTAACTTGTAAAAACTTAAACAGGTGCTGTATATTCAACATACTTGACTTGCTGTTATATTTTCCAAGAGATTATGACATTGTTTCTAGCTGCAGTGATTTAAAAGGGGACACAGAAGGAAAGGTCATGATAGATTGTAAGGTTAATTCAATAGAAAGAGATATAAGGACTAAGACGGGTAAAATAATCTCTACAATTGTTTTTGAAAATAAAAATGGACTTTTTAAAGCAAAATGGTTTAATCAACCTTATGTGAAAAAGAAGTTTAAGATAGATGCTCAATATAGAATAGCGGGTAAAATCCAGCATTACAGAGGAAGCAGCGTTATAACAAATCCTAAAGTGGTAAGTGTAAATTCAAATAGCAAAATGGAAGAAAAAATACTTCCTATATATCCTTTAAAGTCAGGAATAACTAACAATACATTCATAAAACTTATATCGTATGCACTTACTAAAGTAAGTATAGATGAAAATTTACCTAAATGGATAATTACAAAATATAAGCTCTGTAGTTTGGATAGAGCTATAAGAATAATACATAAGCCAGTTAATTTTAGAGAATTGAGAGAAGGAAAAAAGAGACTCAAATTTCAGGAACTTTTTACTTATTCCCTAAAAATTTTGATGTTAAAAGAGTGCTTTGGAAAAAATAAAAAGGGAGTAGCCTTTAAAATAGCTCCAGAGTTAATAGAATTAAAGAATAAATTACCATATAAACTTACAAAAGCTCAAAATAAAGTTATAAGGGAAATACTTATAGATGAAAAAAGAAATGTTCCTATGAATAGGCTGCTGCAAGGAGATGTAGGAAGTGGGAAGACTGTAGTGGCTTTAATATCTATTTTTAATGTAGTAAAAAACGGTTATCAAGCAGTTCTAATGGCTCCAACAGAAATATTGGCACAGCAGCACTATGAAGAAGCTACGAAACTTTTAGAGGGATTTGATGTGCGTATAGAATTATTGTGTGGAAGTGTTACCCAAAAAAATAAAGATGAAATAAAAGAAAAATTAAAAATGGGTGAAATAGATATTATAATAGGAACCCATGCCTTAATTGAAGATAATGTGGAGTTTAAGAATATAGGAATAGTAGTTACAGATGAGCAGCATAGATTTGGAGTGATGCAGAGAAGTAAAATTGTAAACAAGGGAGATCATGTAGATACTCTTATTATGACAGCTACGCCTATTCCAAGAACTTTGAGTTTGTATTTATATGGTGATTTGAATGTATCGACTATAGATGAACTTCCGCCAGGAAGGCAGAAGATAGATACTTATTATAGAGATAAAAATTCAAGAGACAAAGTTTATAAATTTGCTTTGGAGGAAATAAAGAGAGGAAGACAAGTATATGTAGTATGTCCTCTTGTAGAGGAAAACGAGGAGTTGGATTTAAGTTCTGTAGAAGATATATATGAAGAATTAAAAGAGAAATATTTTAAAAATATACAGATAGATATACTGTATGGAAAAATGCAGCCGAAACTTAAAGAAGAGAAGATGAATAAATTTAAAAATGGTGAGATAAAGGTTATAATTTCAACTACGGTTATAGAAGTAGGAATAAATGTTCCAAATGCTACGGTTATGATAATAGAAAATGCAGAGCGATTTGGACTTGCACAGCTGCACCAGTTGAGGGGAAGAGTAGGAAGAGGATCTTATAAATCATATTGCATTTTGATTGCAGATATTAAAAATGACATAATAAGAAAAAGAATGGAGATAATGAGAAGCAGTAATGATGGATTTTTTATTGCAGAGCAAGATCTGAAGATAAGGGGTTCAGGAGAAATTTTTGGATTTAGGCAGCACGGGGAGGATGGACTTGTTTTCTCTAATCTGGTAGAGGACATAAATGTATTTAAGGAAGCTAATGGGGAAGCTAAAAGACTTTTAGCAAGTAAAGATGAGGAAGATGTAAGAATAAAAGAAGAAATATTAAATAACTTAGAAAGAACTTCAAAATTTATAAGCTTTAATTAGTTTTTAACTCGGCCGCATAATCAAGTGATTCTTAGGTTCAGGTGGAGTTTGCTTATAAGGAATACCTTTTCTCCATCTGAACCTTAGAAGAACTTATCCAGGCGCGTAGCAGTGCTTATCCCACACTTTGAAGAAGATGGGAGTATTAGCAATGGTAGTGATCGGATAAATTAACTTAATATGGAAATAATGAAATATGAATTAATGTACAATTCATATTAATTGTGAATTGTGCAGGGTGCATTTGAATTTTAAATAATTTTTGAATAATATAAAAATATATGCTAAAATATTATAGAATGACTATAGTATGTAAACAACATAAAATAGGAGGAAAATTTATGAGAATAATTGCAGGTCTTGCTAGAGGAAGAAAATTAATGTCTCCTAATGGATATGATATTACAAGACCTACTTTAGATAGAGTTAAGGAAGCTATGTTTAATATAATTCAGAATAGAGTCTATGGTTCAAAAGTATTAGACGTATTTGCAGGTACAGGAAGCTTAGGACTTGAAGCTGCAAGTCGTGGTGCAGAAAAATGTTATTTAGTTGACAGAAGTAGTGACACTTTTTACTTTTTGGACAAAAATGTGAAAAATTTAGGATTCTCTGATATATGTAAGACTATTAATAAGGATTCTTATGAAGCCTTACAGGAGCTTTCAAGAAAAAATTTGATGTTCGACATAATATTTATTGATCCACCTTATAAAAAGAATATGATTCCACCAGCTGTAGAGATAATTGAAAATAAGAATTTATTGAAAAAAGATGGAATTATAGTTACTAAAATTGATACCAGTGAAGAAATATATCAAGGAAATATTAATATAGTTTTAATGGATCATAGAAAATATGGAAAAACTACGGTATGTTTTTATAAATATAAGGAGGATTAATTATTATGAAGACTGCGGTATACCCCGGAAGTTTTGATCCAATAACCAATGGACATTTGGACATAATAAATAGGGCGTCTAAAGTATTTGATCATTTAATAGTTGGAGTACTAATTAATCCTGAAAAACAGGGCCTATTTAATATTGAAGAAAGAGTAAAATTGATTCAAAAGGTAGTGAAAGATATACCTAATGTAAAAGTTGAGAGCTTTAGCGGTCTATTAATAGATTTTATGAAAAAAAATGACATTCAAGTTATAGTAAAGGGATTGAGAGCAGTATCAGATTTTGAATATGAATTTCAGATGTCTCTTATGAATAAAAAGCTAGATTCTGATAAAGAGACAGTATTTATGATGACTAGTGCCATGAATTCCTATTTGAGTTCATCCTCGGTAAAGCAAGTTGCTATGTTTGGGGGATGTATTAAAGGTTTAGTACCTGAAGAAATAAGATTTGACATTATAAACAAGATTAACAGAGTTTATAAAAAGTGCTAAAGTATCTTAGGGGGAAAAATTATGGATGCTATTAAATTAATAGAATATCTTGAAGAAATTATAGATACATCTGCAAAAGTTCCTATGACAGGGAAGGTTATGGTAAATAAAAAGGAAATTTTAGATGTGCTGCAAAAAATAGTTGATTACCTTCCTAGTGAGCTTAAAAAGGCACAATGGATAGTAAACGAAAAAGAGAGAATTTTAAGTGAAGCTGTACAAGAATCTGAAACTATGAAAAAAGAAAATTTGAGTTTGTTAAGACGTCAAATAGAAAATCATGATATTACCAAAGAGGCTAATATGAGGGCAGAGGAAATTATATCATCTGCGAAGAAAAACGCCAAGGCAATAAGACTAGGCGCTCGAGACTATGCAGATGAATTACTAAGTCAGCTGGACAATGAGTTATCAAGGAAAAATGATGAGATGCTAGCAACGCTGAAAGTAGAGCTTCAAAAGATGTTAAACAATTTAGTAAACAGTATGGATCTAAAGACTGAAGATATAAGAGCAAATATAAAAGAACTAAGAGACATGAAATAAATGCTTTAATTTATATAAAATCCAGGGAGTAATAAGTAAAAGTATAGTAAGTATAAACAAGTAGCTGAAGTATGTAGTTAATTTATAATAAGGTAGAAAAGTTTCTTGTGATAATTTTAGTGAGAATAGGTTATAAAGAGATAAGCTAAATATAGAACATATTATTCCCTGTAGTATTTTCCTAAGAGAATATTTTTTTAAAGATATTTTAAATTTATAGGTAAAAGAGTACACTTGGGATATAATTGATAGTCCGCTAAAGGTGAATAAAAAACTTACTAGTATAATTTTTAAATTAAGGGAGGCAGTAGAAGATGATATTAAGCTGCATCCATTAGTCATTTCTATCATTCCAAGGAAGATTCCTTCCATTATGCTACCCGAAATATGAGTTATACTTGAAATGCTACTAATTAGTAAGTTAAATAGAGCATTATTTTTTAAAATACTATTTACAACAGAAAACAATATGACAAATCCACCTATTGATATGCAGTTTTTTAAAGAATCTTCAATGCTGTTTTTAAATACTTTTCCAATATTTTCATTAACATGAGTATGATTTCTATGAGCAATAGGTTTGTAGCATACTTTTTTAGAAGGTATCAAAAAGCTCATGAATATACAAGATAGTAAGTTAGAAAGTAATAGTATATATCCTATAAAGGGACTCTTTAGCATGGAAACTCCAACAGAACCTAGCATAAAGAGAGGGCTTGCATTAGAGGCTATATTTAAAAGCCTCTCGCAGGTGAAAAGGTCTATTATTCTTTTTTCATAAAGCTGACAAGCATATTTTGCTCCAAGGGGATACCCACAAAGTGTGCTTATGATTAACACGAAGCTGCAGCTAGTTGGGAGCCTTAAGGGCTTGCACAGGGCTTTGCCTATTAATTTTGAGTATATGTACACTCCGTCACAAGAGAGTATTATGTTGGATACAACTAAAAATGAAAATAAGGATGGAAATACTTTGTAAAAAAATAGCAGGCTGCCTGAAATTACCCCATCTATACATAGCTTTGGTGCAAGTATAATTTCAATTATAAAAATTGAACATACTATAGTTATAAGTAAATTTTTATCTTTTAGTAAAATAAAAAGAAGTATTAATATTGCAAATATTAATAGATAAAATAAAACTTCCAAGAATGTCACCTACTTTTTAAAAAAATTTACTGAATGGAAAAACAGTTTATTAAATTATATTTAAAAAGTAGGAAACTTATTCTAAATTTGATCTGCCATGATAGGACTTTGAAGGTAATCACTGTTAAAAGGTATATTTTTATTTAATAGACTATAGGCTTTTGTGGACTGTATGTCTAATTGCAGCATTTCACTTGTTTTTTTTGGCATCTTTACGTAAATTGGAATGGAAGAGCTATTTTTTATTTCCTTAAGTACTTTTATACCGGTAGAATTAAATCCTAAGACTCTTCCATAGGGGCATATACTTCTTCTCAATATTTCAGAATTTAAATTTTCAAATCCTAAAAAGAACTGGCATAATATTCTACTTATTCTGCTGTAAGTATATCTTTTTGTTTTGGATTTAATTATTATATCGTTGTAGGAACAATTATTTTGTAGTGATCTAAGTATTCTATTTTCAATTCCTTCGGATATGTCAGGTAAATTTTTAATTTTATTTTCATATAGAAAGGATTTATATCTTAAGTAAGGTACCATACAATCTTCAAAAATAAAATCACATCCTTCAGATTGAAATTTTTTCAAAATAGAAAGCACATTTTCTGGGATATTAGAACTTAAGTCATTTATGTTCTCATTTAATTTTAAAAAATTACGGATAGATGATGCGCTGGAAAAAGATTGCTCTACATTTAAGCTATTATATGAACTTCCGATTCTCTTGATTGATATAGGGGCAATATTGCTTTTTATCCTTATTAGATTTTTTAAATACTCTATACCTAAAATATTGTTTGGAGATTGGAGTATTTCATCTATATTGTACTTTGTAAGAGAACTTTTAGTGTTTAATAGAAAATTATTTAAGGCACTATTTCGCGCCGAGGGATAAGACATACCATTTGATAGTTTTTCCTTCAAAAATAACTTGAATTGGCTAGGTTCTATTGCAAGAATTTTTGCAATAGATTTTAGCAAGTTTATATTATTGCATTCACTTCCGAAGCAAAGATTTTTTACTACACCTAAATTTTCTAAGAGACTTACAGAACCATAGGCAAAAAATTCAGCAGAAGATAGACTGTAGATAACAGGAAGTTCAAATACTAGGTCTACTCCATTTAGAAGTGCCATTTTGGTTTTAGTCCATTTGTCAACTATAGATGGTGCACCTCTTTGCACGAAATTACCACTCATAACTGCTATTATAGCATCGCATTTTGTGGCAGAACGAGCACTTTCAATATGATATTTATGTCCATTGTGAAATGGATTATACTCAACTATTATTCCAGTTACATTCATAGAAATTTTCCTTTCTAAAATATTCTAATTTTGTTTCATAATAGAGAACTATAAGAATTGGAAAGCATAAGGAATTTGTAAAAATAAGATAGCATACTGATTGATTATTTATTTGAAAATGCCTAAGTGAAGTATATAAATATTATAACAATAAAATAAGTATTAGTGTAGGATTTTTAAATAGAGTATCTATTTTCAGATTAAATTTTTAATTATTTGATTTAAATTGTATAATATTTAGTAAAGTATTGACTAGTAAAATTTTGTGACACTTTAATTTGTGAAATTTCTTAGCTAAAGTTATATTTTTGAATAATTTTTATTGAAAAATACAACTAAAAAGGATTATAGTATAAGTGTGTGTAATTTTGTGTTAAATTTAAAGGGAGGAAATAAGCATGAAATTGATGGAAAAAATTTGGAATAAGGCAAAGGAAGACAAAAAAAAGATTGTCTTAGCTGAAGGAGAAGAAGAAAGAACTCTTCAAGCTTGTGAAAAAATAATTAAAGAAGGTATTGCAAATATAATCCTTGTAGGGAATGAAAAGGTAATAGAGGACAAAGCATCAAAATTAGGCGTAAGTTTAAATGGAGCAGAAATAGTAGATCCAGAAACCTCGGATAAACTAAAAAAATATGCAGATGCATTTTATGAATTGAGAAAGAAGAAGGGAATAACGCCAGAAAAAGCGGATAAAATAGTAAGAGATCCAATATACTTTGCTACAATGATGGTTAAACTTGAAGATGCAGATGGATTGGTTTCAGGTGCAGTGCATACTACAGGTGATCTTTTGAGGCCAGGACTTCAAATAGTAAAGACAGCTCCAGGTACATCAGTAGTTTCCAGTACATTTATAATGGAAGTACCAAATTGTGAATATGGTGACAATGGTGTACTTCTATTTGCTGATTGTGCTGTAAATCCATGCCCAGATAGTGATCAGCTGGCTTCAATTGCAATAAGTACAGCAGAAACTGCAAAGAACTTATGTGGAATGGATCCAAAAGTAGCAATGCTTTCATTTTCTACTAAGGGAAGTGCAAAACACGAATTAGTAGATAAAGTTAGAAATGCTGTAGAAATTGCCAAAAAAGCTAAACCAGATTTAAGTTTAGACGGAGAATTACAATTAGATGCCTCTATCGTAGAAAAGGTTGCAAGTTTAAAGGCTCCTGGAAGTGAAGTAGCAGGAAAAGCTAATGTACTTGTATTTCCAGATCTCCAAGCAGGAAATATAGGTTATAAACTTGTTCAAAGATTTGCAAAAGCTGAGGCTATAGGACCTGTATGCCAGGGATTTGCAAAACCTATAAATGATTTGTCAAGAGGATGTAACTCCGATGATATAGTAAATGTAGTAGCTGTAACAGCAGTTCAGGCACAAGCTCAAAAGTAATAACAAAAAGCATAAATGATTCATTTTTAGGAGGAATATTAAACATGAAAATATTAGTAGTAAACTGTGGAAGTTCATCTTTAAAATATCAACTTATTGATATGCAAGATGAAAGCGTTGTGGCAAAAGGACTTGTAGAAAGAATAGGAGCAGAAGGTTCAGTTTTAACACATAAAGTTAACGGAGAAAAGTTTGTTACAGAGCAGCCAATGGAAGACCATAAAGTTGCTATACAATTAGTATTAAATGCTCTTGTAGATAAAAAACATGGTGTAATAAAAGATATGTCAGAAATATCTGCTGTAGGACATAGAGTTTTGCATGGTGGAAAAAAATATGCGGCATCCATTCTTATTGACCAAAACGTAATGAAAGCAATAGAAGAATGTATTCCATTAGGACCACTACATAATCCAGCTAATATAATGGGAATAGACGCTTGTAAAAAATTAATGCCAAATACTCCAATGGTAGCAGTATTTGATACAGCATTTCATCAGACAATGCCAGATTATGCTTATATGTATGCAATACCTTATGATATATCTGAAAAATATGATATCAGAAAATATGGTTTCCATGGAACTTCTCATAGATTCGTTTCAATTGAAGCAGCTAAATTATTAAAGAAAGATCCAAAAGATCTTAAGTTAATAACTTGTCATTTGGGAAATGGAGCTAGCATATGTGCAGTAAACCAAGGAAAAGCAGTAGATACAACTATGGGACTAACTCCTCTTGCAGGACTGGTAATGGGAACTAGATGCGGTGATATAGATCCAGCTATAATACCATTTGTAATGAAAAGAACAGGTATGTCTGTAGATGAAATGGATACTTTAATGAACAAAAAGTCAGGAATACTTGGAGTATCAGGAGTAAGCAGTGATTTTAGAGATGTAGAAGAAGCTGCAAATTCAGGAAATGATAGAGCAAAACTTGCATTAAATATGTATTATCACAAAGTTAAATCTTTCATAGGCGCTTATGTTGCAGTTTTAAATGGAGCAGATGCTATAATATTTACAGCAGGACTTGGAGAAAATTCAGCAACTAGCAGATCCGCTATATGTAAGGGATTAAGCTATTTTGGAATTAAAATAGATGAAGAAAAGAATAAGAAAAGGGGAGAGGCACTAGAAATAAGCACACCTGATTCAAAGATAAAAGTATTAGTAATTCCTACAAATGAAGAACTTATGATAGCTAGGGATACAAAAGAAATAGTTGAAAATAAATAAAACTTGACTTTTAATGCTCATCTCTATATAATAGGTTGTGGCTAATATATAGAGGTGAGTGATATGAAATTAAGTGTATCAGATTTACTAAGTGAAGAAGTTGTTACAAAGAATATAAATGTTACAGTAAAAGAAAAGGGATTCTATGATGGAAGTGAATACATAAAATTATTAGAGCCTCTAAAGTTTAGCGGAACTTTAAGTAAAGAAGGAGATATTCTTCTGTTGGAAGGAAAAATTAATACTTTACTAGAGCTCACTTGTTCACGATGTCTAAGTAAATTCTCTTATGCTGTGAATATTGATATTACTGAAAGATTTACAAATAATAACAAGGAAAATAAGGATGATGAAGCCATCTTTATAGATAGTAATATCATTGATATTACGGAAATAATAGAAAATAACATTATATTAATTTTACCAATTAAGAGGCTTTGCAGCGAGAATTGTAAAGGGTTATGCCAACAGTGCGGCACTAACTTAAATAATTCTAAATGTCAGTGCAAAAGCGATGATATTGATCCGAGATTGGCAAAGCTAAAAGATATGTTTTTCACTGATTAAGGAGGTGTTTACTGTGGGAAATCCAGCCAGCAGAATATCAAAAGCAAAAAGAGACTCAAGAAGAGCACAGACTTTTAAATTAGGTTTACCAGGCTTAGTTGAGTGTCCTCAGTGCCATGAAATGAAACTTGCACATAGAGTTTGTAAGAATTGTGGATATTATAAAGGTAAGGAAATCATTTCAACTGAAAATAAATAAAAGAAAGTCATTTGACTTTCTTTTTTTGTTCATGGGGTCTATAAACAGAGTTCTTGGCATCAGATGGAGTTTTGACTCCACATGATGCTTAGAAATCGTTATCCAGGGACGTAGCTGTTCTTTAATCCTACTTTGAGGAAAGCAGATATCCCAAATCTTCGATTTGGTGGTAGTTGCTTTCACAGAGTGCGTGGGAGTATTAGAACAGGTAGTCATCGGATAAAAGTTAGACCATATTAAGTAACAAAGGTCCAGATTATAGGATAGGATGTGAAAATATGATAATTGCTGTGGATGGTATGGGAGGAGATTTTGCACCTTGTGCTGTAGTGGAAGGTGTGGTAGAAGCAGTTAAAAAGCAAGACGTAAATATAATAATAACCGGCCAAAAAGAGCAAATTGAAAATGAATTAGCTAAATATAATTATCCTAAGGACAAAATAGATATTTTAAACACTAAAGAGGTTATAACTACAGGTGAATCCCCGGTTATGGCTTTAAGAAAAAAAAAGGACTCTAGCTTAGTTAAAGCGCTTAATCTTGTAAAAGAAGGTAAAGCAGATGCTGTTATATCAGCAGGAAGTACAGGGGCATTTATGGCAGGTTCCACTTTAATCGTAGGGCGAATTAGGGGGGTAGATAGAGTAGCATTAGCTCCTATAATGCCAGGAAAAAATGGAAACTTTATGGTAATAGATGCAGGAGCAAATGTTGACTGTAAGCCTCAGTATTTGCAGCAATTTTCTCTTATGGGCAGGATATATTTTGAAAGCATACTAAAAGTAAATAACCCATCTATAGGTCTTATAAATATAGGTGAAGAAGAAGAAAAGGGAAATGAACTGGCTAAAAACGCATATAAACTTTTGAAAAGTATGGATTTTAACTTTGTAGGAAATGTAGAACCAAGAGATGTTACTAATGGAGATGTGAACGTATTAGTTTGTGATGGAGTAGTAGGAAACACAGTTTTAAAGATGTATGAAGGTGTAGCGTTAAATTTATTTTCCATGTTAAGAGAAGAGGTTATGAAATCTTTTAGCAGTAAGTTAGCAGCTTTTATTTTAAAACCTGCCTTTAAAAGTTTAAAAGGTAAATTAGATTATACAGAATATGGTGGTTCTCCTTTTTTAGGATGTAAGGGTATATGTGTAAAGGCTCATGGAAGTTCTAATGGAAAAGCTTTTAAAAATGCAGTAATGCAAGCCATAAGCTGTTATGAAAATAATGTTGTTGGTAAAATAAAATCTGAAATAGAAAAAATACATAATGTAGAAAGTAATAATATATAAAGTATATAATATAAATGTATTGATATAATATAAGTTAGTGTAATAAATATATTTATTATTGACGGTATATAACTTATGTAATATTATTTATGTATGAAAAATTTTTGGAGGCGAAATTATGATTTTTGAAAAAATACAAAAAATAATATCTGAACAACTTGGAATTGGCTCTGATGAAATAAAAATGGAATCATCTTTTATTGACGATTTAGGTGCAGATTCCCTTGATATCGTTGAGTTAATAATGGCTCTTGAAACAGAGTTTGATATTGAAATACCAGACGAAGAAGCTGAAAAGGTAAAAACAGTGGGAGATGTAGTTGAGTACATAAAAGCTCATACTGAAGAATAAACAGAGTTCTTGGCATCAGGTGGAGTTTTTAACTCCACCTGATGCTTAGAAATCGTTATCCAGGGACGTATCTGCTCTTTACTCCAAGGAGTATTAGAGCAGATAGTCATCGGATAAACAGAGTATATGCTTAAAAGTCCCGTTAAATCGGGACTTTTAATTTAAATCTTTGATTAAGTAATGAATTTATTCTTGAGTTTGTTTTTTATATAGTTGGTCTATGGCAAACTGAAGAATAAACTTCAAAAGGAGAATTGGAAAATGGAAGAGATAGGCTTTATTGAATTACTAGAAAAGAAATTCAATATGAGTTTTAGCAACAAGGAAATTATAGAAGTAGCTTTAACTCATAGTTCATATGCTAATGGTAGAAAAAATATAAAATTCAATGAAAGATTAGAATTTTTAGGAGATTCTGTATTGCAGCTTTGTATATCAGAATACTTATTTTTAAAATATAAAAGTAAACCTGAAGGAGAGCTTACAAAAAAAAGGTCTCTTATAGTTTGTGAAAATTCCCTTTATCATGTAGCTAAAAAGTGGAATCTTGGTAAATACATAAAAATGAGTAAGGGAGAAGAAATTACAGGGGGAAGAAAAAGAACTTCCATATTGGCAGATTGTGTTGAAGCCATTATTGCTGCAATTTATTTAAATTTTGGATATGAGAAGACAGGAAAATTTATAATTGAAAACTTTCAAGATATTATAGAAAATGCTATTAAAAATAGAATAATAATGGATTATAAAACTAAACTCCAAGAAACTTTACAAAAAGACGGGGATGTATCTATAGAATATAACCTCGTAAAATATGAAGGACCTCCTCATAGAAGAAAGTTTTATACTGAAGTGTGTACGGAAAAAAATGCTTTGGGCAGTGGTGTAGGATACAGCAAAAAGGAGTCAGAGCAGAATGCAGCTCAGGATGCTTTGATGAAATTAAATGTAAAAGTAAGTATGCTTTAGGAATGAGGATAAGTCAAAATGAAACATTATATAATACCTATATTTGTACCTAATGAAGGATGCCCTCATAATTGTGTATTTTGTGACCAGACTGCAATTACAGGAAATGAGGAAAAAGTTGATGCCTGTTTTACTAAAAATACTATAAATCAGTATTTAAAGACTATAAAACGAGAAAATTCTATAGTGGAAGTATCTTTTTTTGGAGGTACTTTTACTGCAATTCCTATGGAAAGGCAAAATGAACTTTTAAGTGTGGCTAAAGAGTATAAAGATAGAGGAGATATAGATCTTATACATATGTCAACAAGACCAGACTATATAGACAAGAGTATACTGGATAACTTAAAAAGCTATTCTGTAGATGTTATAGAACTTGGTGTACAGTCATTAGATGAAGAAGTGCTTATAAAATCAGGAAGAGGACATTCTGCGGAGGATGTTGTTAAAGCATCTTCTCTTATAAAGGAGTATGGATTTACGTTAGGACACCAGATTATGCTGGGTCTACCTTCAGATACTTTCAAAAAAGATATGGAAACTGTAAAAAAATCCGTACTTATGAATCCGGATATATACAGATTATACCCTGCTCTTGTAATAAAGGGAACTTTCATGGAGACCATGTACAAAAAAGGTGTATATAAACCTTATACATTAGATGAAGCAGTGGATATATGCAGAAATTTATATTATATTTTGCGAAAAAATAAAATAAACGTAATAAGAATGGGACTCCAACCTACAGAAGAAATAAATGTAGGTAAAGATGTAATAGCAGGTCCTTTTCATCCTGCCTTTAGGGAACTGGTAGAAGGAAGTATTTACAATAATATGATAAAGGACAGCATATCAGAGTATTATGAGGGAAATGTAATTATAAAGATAAACAACAGGGATATTTCAAAGTTGTATGCAAATAAAAGAAAATATTTCAATGAGATGAAAAAGAAATTTGGTAAATGTTTTGTAAAAGTTATTCAAGATCCTTCAATTAGTAGGGAAAACGTAGTTATAATTGAAGAGGGAGTAACTAAATCCGTATCTATAGATGAATATATAGAAGATAAGTGTAAGGAAAGGTAGAGTTTTTTAAAGGAGTGTGTGTATTATGAAAAAGAATACTAGAGATAAAATGATGAAGGTAATGATAGTTTTTGTAGTGCTTATGTTTTTAGTTACGCTTCTTCCAATGCTTTTTAGATAAGGGGCTGCTTTTCGATGTTTTTAAAGAATATAGAGATAAGAGGATTTAAATCCTTTGCAGACAAGACGGAACTTATATTTAAAGGAGGAGTTACCTCTATAGTAGGGCCAAATGGAAGTGGAAAGAGCAATATTTCTGATGCAATTAAGTGGGTGCTGGGGGAACAAAGCGTGAAAAGCCTTAGAGGTGGAAAGATGGAAGATGTAATTTTTGCTGGTACTCAATATAGAAAACCAGTTGGACTATGTCAGGTTTCCCTTACCTTAAATAATGAGGATAAGAAGCTTCCTATTGATTATTCTGATGTAACTGTTTCAAGAAGACTTTATAGATCCGGAGAAAGTGAATATTACATAAATAATACTCAGTGTAGGTTAAAAGATGTAAATGAACTATTTATGGACACAGGTATAGGAAGAGAAGGTTATTCAATAATAGGACAAGGCAAGATAGATGCTTTATTGAGTGGAAAACCTGAAGATAGAAGGAGTGTACTGGAAGAAGCTGCAGGTATTGTTAAGTTTAAGTGGAGAAAAGAAGAAGCAGAAAAAAAACTATCAAATACTGATGCCAATTTGGTAAGAATAGAAGACATTTTAGAAACTCATACTGAAAGGCTAGAATCACTTAAAGAGGAAAATGACAAGGCTAATGAATTTTTGAAACTATCAAAGAATCTGAAGGAAAAGGAAATAAATTTATTAGTTCATTCTATGGAAAAAGTAGAAAGTAAAATTGGAGAAAATCAAAAATCTACAGATTTTATGGATAAAGAAGTTAAAGAATTGAATTTAGAATTTGTGGATTTAAAATGTAAGATAACAAATGGAAATGAACAAATTGAGGATTTTAACAATAAAAGTTCTGATTGTAAAACAAATTACTACGGAGACCGAGAACGTGTTCAACAAACAGAGGGTGAAATAAAGCTTTTAAAACAAAGAATAGAAAATTTAAAGGAAACTATAGAAAAAAATTTTTTAGAGTTAAAACAAATTGAAGAATCTAAGAAGAAAAAGCTGAAGCAGGTGGAACTTCAAAAAAATAGTATCTCTGTATTGAAAGCGGATAAGGATGAATTGGAGAATAGTATATCTGAGTATAACGATAATATAGGAAATGTACAAAAAAATGCAGTAGAAAGAGAAGAATTATATAAGAAATTAAAGGATGATCAGATAGAATATTTAAGCAATATATCTAACTTAAAAAATAATATATTTTCTGCTCAAAAGGAAATAGAGGACACACTAGATAAAATTAGCAATATGAAAAGTTCCTGTGAAAGTTATGTCCATTCCATAAAAATAAATGCTAGTACTAAAGATATGCTAGTTTCAAAAATATCTAGTATAAAAAGGCTAATATCGGATTATCAAAATAAAGTTAAAGAGAATAAAAAGAAAATTTCAAAATCTAATACTAATCTTGTTTTAGAAGAAAAAAATCTTAAAGAATTAAATAGAACTTATAACAAATTAGAGGCAAATTATGCCGTGCTTTTGAATTTACAGCAGCACTATGAAGGATACAATAGGTCCGTAAAATCACTTATGAAGGATATAAAAGATAAGGCGGTAAGAGTACCTGAAAACAGCTGTTTTTTGCTTGGAGAGGTTATAGAGTTACCTAAAGAGTATGAAACTTGTATAGAAGTTGCACTTGGCGGTGCTATATCCAATATAATAACTGAAGACGAAATTACGGCCAAAGCTCTCATAAAGCATTTGAAAAATAAGAATATGGGAAGAGCTACTTTTTTGCCCCTCAATATAATAAATGGAAAAAAGATTTCTAATAGTGAAAGGTTTAAGGGTATAAGTGGATATATAGGCATTGCTAGCGAGATCGTAAATTATAAAAATAAATTTAGAAATGCACTTGAATATGTACTTGGAAGAACAGTTATATGTGAAGACATGGATAGTGCACTTAAAATAGCTAAATTAAGTGGATATAGTTTTAGAATAGTTACTTTAGCTGGAGATGTAGTAAATTCAGGAGGATCCCTTACTGGTGGAAGTTTTCAAAAAAAGAGCAGCAATATAATAGGGCGAAAGCGTGAAATAGAAGAAAGTGCAATTAAAATAAAAAAAACAAGTGAATCCCTAAAAGATTTAAATGGAAAAGTACAAGAATATAAAAAACGTATAAAAGAATTGGATGAAGAAATTTTAGATTTAAAGGAAAAAGGTTATTCTGAAAATATAGAATTGACTAAGATTCAGGGAAAAATAAATAATATAGATAATGAAAGCTCTAAATTAATAGAAAATATGGAAATATCAAATAGAGAGATAGATATTTTGACTAAAAATAAAGAGTTAAAGGAAAAAAATCTAGAGGATAAAAAGAAAGAATTAGAAAATTCTTTAGGACAACAAAATAGAAATGACAGTTCTATTTCAAAAATAGAAGAGGAATTGGAAGAGAATAAAAGTAATATAGAGAAAATGAAGGAAAAACTTTTAGATTTCAAAGTAAAAAAGGCTCAATTAGATGAAAGTATCTTAAATAAAAACAGAGAGCTTAAGAGATTGACAGATGAAATACAAGAATTAAGCGTGAAAAAATCCAGGATAGTTGAGCAAAATAAAGATTGTGAAAATAATATACATAATCAAGAGTTGAAGGTAAATGAAAATAAAGAAAAAATACAAGTTCTAAATAAAAATATAGAAATTTTGAAAAATAGTATAGAGGAAAATGATAAAGAACTTATAAAATTAAAGGATAGCGTAAAAAAATATAATGAAAAGTTAGAAAGTTTAACTCTTTTAATAAATAAGAAAGAAGAAAAGCTTCATAAAGTGCAGGTAGTTTTAGCTAGGCTTAATTCCGAAAAAGAAAATATGTGTTTAAAACTAAAAAATGAAATTAAAATTACTTACGAAGAAGCCTTAAAGTATAAAAAGGACATAGAAAATTTAGATAAATATAATTCAGATGTAGTAAATTTGAAAAATAGTATTTCCAAATTAGGAATAGTGAATTTGGGTGCTATACAGGAATACAGTGATTTGAGAGAAAAAGTAACATTCTTAAGTACTCAAAGAGAAGATTTGGTAAAATCAAAGGAAGAGTTAAATAATGTAATAGATGCTATGACAGAAAAAATGAGAACCGTATTTAAGAAAAATTTTGATAGATTAAAAGAAAGTTTTAATGAAACGTTTAAAGAGCTGTTTAAAGGGGGAAGTGCAGATTTAATAATTACAGGTGGAGATGAACTTAGTGGAAATATAGATATAACAGTTCAGCCACCAGGAAAAAGGCTTCAGAACATAAATCTAATGTCTGGAGGGGAAAAAGGATTGTCTGCTATAGCACTTCTATTTGCAATACTTAAGATAAAACCTACCCCTTTTTGTATATTGGATGAAATAGAAGCTGCCCTTGACGATGCAAATGTAGCGCGATATGCAAGCTTCCTAAAGAAATTTTCAAATGAGACTCAGTTTATTGTTATAACTCATAGAAGAGGAACTATGGAGGCAAGTGATGTGCTTTATGGAGTTACTATGCAGGAAAAAGGTGTTTCAAAAATTGTTTCTGTAAGTCTAAAAGATGAATATTAAATCAATTCACAATGCACGATGCACAGTTCACAATTAAGGATGATTTTCTTCCGTTAAAACTTCAGAAAATCTAAAATATAGTACCATTGAAGCAAAGCTTCAATAAGTTTTAAATTTAAAATTTTTCGCAGCACAGCGGAGAAAAATCTACCGAAATTGTGAATTGTGAATTCATTTAGGTTGTAATTTTTTTATTAAGTTAATTTCTTACGTACGAAAGTTGAGTCAATATACCTAATAAAATGAAAGGATGTGCCAAATATGCTAAAAGGATTTTTTGATAAATTAAAAAACGGACTTGAGAAAACCAAAAATAATTTAACTGGAAAAATAAGTGACATGTTAACTAGTGCTGTCAGTATAGATGATGACTTGTATGAAGAATTGGAAGAGATACTTATAACAGCAGATATAGGTGTTGAAACCACTACTTATATTATAGATAAATTGAAAGAAAAGATAAAAGAGCAAAAGATAAAAGATCCTTCACTTATAAACCAGTGTTTAAAGGAAGTTATTATAGACATATTGGGGGATGAAAAAAATAATATTGAACCTGAAAAAACTCCTGAAATAATCCTTGTAATAGGAGTAAATGGCGTTGGAAAGACTACTTCAATAGGGAAAATGTCTTCAAAACTTAAAGATAGTGGTAATAAAGTAATTATGGCAGCTGCAGATACTTTTAGAGCAGCAGCTATAGATCAATTAGAGGTGTGGAGCAGGAGAGCCGGTGTTGATATAATAAAACATCAGGAAGGTTCTGATCCTGCAGCAGTTATATTTGATGCTATTCAGGCAGCAAAAGCACGAAAAGCTGATGTGCTCATATGTGATACTGCAGGTAGATTGCATAACAAGAAAAACTTAATGGACGAATTGAGTAAGATAAATAGGGTAATAGACAGGGAATACAAAGAAGCATTTAAGCAAACTTTACTTGTATTAGATGCAACCACGGGACAAAATGCAGTACAGCAGGCAAAACAATTTACTGAAGTATGTTCTATAGATGGTATAATACTTACCAAACTAGATGGTACCGCTAAGGGTGGAATTGTAATATCTATTAAACACAGTTTAGATATACCTGTAAAATTAATAGGAGTTGGAGAAGGTATAGATGATCTCCAGGAATTTTGCAGCAGAGATTTTGTAGAGGCATTATTTTAAAATCTGTTAAGTAAAAGTACTTGACACCATTCGCAAATTTTGATATCATATATTTCGTTGGATGAAGCGCTTTTAATTTAGGCAATTCTATTTCTAATAAATTAATTTAAGTTGAGATGGTATTATGGAAGAGAGAGTACAGCTTTCCATATTACTTGATATATATGGTAAGCTTTTAACTGAGAAACAGCAAGATGTGATGGATTTGTACTATAATGAGGATCTTTCTTTAGCAGAAATATCGGAACATACTAGTACTAGTAGGCAGGCAGTATATGATATAATAAAGAGATGCCACAAACTTTTATTGCAGTATGAGGAAAAGCTTCATTTGTTAGAGAAGAATGAAAAGCTGAAAAAAAGTAAGCAATCTCTTTTAAAATTTATAGATTCATTATGCTGTAATGAAAATAAAGAAATGCTTAGTAAAATAAAGAATTACATAATAGATAATATTTGAATTTAGGAGGATTATCATGGCTTTTGAAGGATTGGCATCTAAACTTCAGGAAACTTTAAAAAAGCTTAGAGGTAAAGGCAAACTTTCTGAAAAAGATATAAAAGATGCTATGAGAGAAGTGAAATTGGCACTTTTAGAGGCAGATGTTAATTACAAAGTTGTGAAAAATTTTATTAAAAGTGTCAGTGAAAAATGTATGGGAGAAGAAGTACTAAAAAGTTTGACTCCAGCACAGCAAGTTATAAAAATAGTAAATGAAGAACTTACGTTATTAATGGGTAAAAATGAGAGTGGAATTGAGTATAATTCCAATGGATTGACTGTAATAATGCTTGTGGGACTTCAAGGTGCAGGAAAAACTACCATGTGTGGTAAATTGGCACTTCAACTTAGAAAAAAGAATAAGAAACCCCTTCTAGCAGCTTGTGATATATATAGACCTGCTGCAATAAAACAACTTCAAGTAGTTGGAAAAGAAATAGATGTTCCAGTATTTTCAATGGGAGATAAGGTAACAGCAGTAGATATATGTAAAGGGGCTTTAGAATATGCAAAAAACAACAATTTAAATGTAGTTATAATAGATACAGCAGGTAGACTTCAAATAGATGAAGAACTTATGGGTGAATTGAAGCAAATTAAGGAAAATATAACCCCTGATGAAATTATGCTTGTAGTAGATGCAATGACAGGTCAAGATGCAGTTAATGTGGCTTCCAGCTTTAACGAACAGTTAAATATAAGTGGAGTGATACTTACAAAATTAGATGGAGATACGAGGGGCGGAGCAGCATTGTCCATAAGATCTATGACTGATAAACCTATAAAATTTGTAGGTATGGGAGAAAAAATGAATGACCTTCAAGTATTCTATCCAGATAGAATGGCCTCGAGAATACTTGGCATGGGAGATGTGCTTTCACTTATAGAAAAAGCACAGCAGTCTATAGATAAAGAAGAAGCTGAAAAATTAGGAAATAGAATGCTGAACAAGGAATTTAACTTTGAAGATTTTTTGGCTATAATGCAGCAGACTAAAAAAATGGGACCTATAAGTAAGCTTATGGAGATGGTACCAGGAGTTAACATGAAGGAATTAAAGGGAGTAGATTTTTCCAAGGGAGAACAGGAACTTGCAAAAATCGAATGCATAATTAATTCCATGACAGTAAGGGAAAGAAAAAATCCTTCTATTATAAGTGGATCGTCTTCAAGAAAAAAGAGAATAGCATTGGGTTCTGGTACTACTATACAGATGGTAAATAAACTTTTGAAGGACTTTGAAAAAATTAAGAAGACTATGAAACAGTTAAATGGAATGAAAAAAGGGTTTAAAAAGGGACCATTTGGAAAAATGCCTTTTTAAAATAGAGATTTATTGATATGAAAGCCATATGCTTGAATATTTTAAGGAGGTGATTATTAATGGCTGTAAAGATAAGATTGAGAAGAATGGGTGCTAAAAAAGCTCCATTTTATAGAATAGTTGTAGCAGATTCTAGATCTCCAAGAGATGGAAGATTTATAGAAGAAATAGGATATTATAATCCTACAACTGATCCAACCACTGTTAAATTTGACGAAGAAAAAGCTGTCAAATGGATAAAAAATGGTGCTCAACCAACTGATGTTATAAAAAAGCTTTTCGATAAAGCTGGGCTAAAAGATAAACTTGATAAGTAATAACTGGGGGTGTATTGAGTGAAAGAGTTAGTGGAAATTATTGCTAAGTCATTAGTGGATAACCCAGATATGGTTCAAGTAAATGAAATTGCAGGTGAGCAATCTATAATTCTTGAATTAAAAGTTGCACCAGATGATATGGGAAAAGTAATAGGGAAACAGGGAAGAATAGCCAAGGCTATAAGAACTGTTGTAAAAGCAGCGGCTATAAAAGAGAATAAAAGAGTTGTTGTAGAGATAATATAAGAGTTAGATATTCTAACTCTTATATTTATATATATAATTTTAAAATTAAGCGAAGGGAGTGAAATTGTCCTTTTTTAGAAATTAAGCTTGAAACCTTAATTTTTGATATTCGGGATATTATTCTATGAAAGATTTTATAACTGTAGGACAGATAATAAATACCCATGGAATAAAGGGAGAATTAAAGGTGTATCCTTTAACTGACGATATTGGGAGATTTAAGGAATTGAAATCTGTATATATAGATGGTACACAAAAAAATATAATAGAATGCAAACTCCAGTCAAAGAAGGTTATACTTAAAATTGAGGGTATAGATTCTATAGAAGAAGCTATGGCTTATAAACAAAAATATATAGAAATTCCACGAAATGATGCAGTTAAATTAGAAGAAGGAAGATATTTTATTACAGACATAATAGGATGCAGTGTAGTGGATGAGGATGGAACTTTTTACGGCAAGGTTGGGGATGTAATTCATACCCATAATAATGATGTTTACTGGATAAAAGGAGAAAATGAGCTTTTAATTCCTGCTATAGAAAATGTTGTAGTCAACATAGACATAGAAAAAGAAGAAATAGTTATAAAGCCGGTGAAAACATGGATGTAAAAATAGATATATTAACACTTTTTCCTGAAATGTTTGACATATTTAATTATAGTATAATTGGAAGAGCAATTAGCAAAGGTATTTTGCAAATAAATACTTTTGATATAAGAGAATTTACTATGGATAAACATAGAAAAGTAGATGATTATCCCTATGGTGGAGGAGCAGGAATGGTGATGGCTGCCCAGCCAATTGTAGATTGTATAAGAAAAGTTAGGTGTCAAAATAATGGAAAAGTGATTTATCTAGGACCTAGAGGAAAAACTTTTAACCAGTCTATGGCTAAAGAACTTTCAAAAGAGAGTGAAATGATATTTCTATGTGGACATTACGAGGGAATAGATGAAAGGGTTTATAAATATGTAGACACTGAAATATCTATAGGAGATTTCGTAATAACAGGGGGAGAAATGGCATGTATCCCAATTGTAGATAGTATATGTAGAATGATTCCTGGTGTACTTGCCAAAAGCGAAAGCTATATGGAAGAATCTTTTTATAATGGATCATTAGAATATCCACAGTACACTAGACCGGAATGTTTTGAAGGGGATAATGTGCCAGAGGTTCTTTTATCTGGTCACCACGAAAATATAAAAAAATGGAGACGAATGAAATCACTTGTAATAACCAAAAGCAAGAGACCAGATTTATTTGAAAAACTGAAATTATCCACAGAAGACAAAAAAATCATGGACTTATATAAAAAGAACATATAATGTAAATTTTTAATTATATATTGAATTTGATGTGTAAATATGCTAGAATGTATTTTGTGTGCTATACAGACGTTCCTCTATCTGCTATGAGCTGGGTAAGAACGTTGAATAATTATTAGGAGGTAATGCACAGTGTTAGATATAATAAAACAGATAGAAAGTGAACAGATAAGAACAGATCTTCCAAAATTCAATGTAGGTGATACAGTAAAAGTTCATGTAAAGATTAAGGAAGGAAATAGAGAAAGAATACAGGTTTTCGAAGGTGTAGTTTTAAAAAGACAAAACGGTGGAATAAGAGAAACCTTTACTGTTAGAAGAGTTGCTTATGGCGTAGGTGTTGAAAGAACTTTTCCAGTAAATGCTCCTATAATAGATAAGATAGACGTAATTAGAAGAGGTAAAGTTAGAAGAGCTAAATTATACTATTTAAGAGATAGAGTAGGTAAAGCAGCTAAAGTTAAAGAAATATTAAAATAAGAAAAGGGGCTTTATAAAGTCCTTTTTTTGCATTTAAGGTGGTGTAAAGTTTTTATGAAGGAATTGCTAGACCTAGGTAAATCCATACTAGTAGCTATAATAGCAGCATTTTTAATTATAACTTTTGTATTTGAAACTGTAAGTGTAGATGGGCATTCTATGGATCCAACTTTAAATAATAAGGATAGATTGATTGTAGAAAAAGTTAGCTATTATTTTAGGGCTCCAAAACCAGGTGATATAGTTGTAATAAAGTACCCTGCAAATCCTAAAGAGAAATTCATTAAAAGAGTAGTTGCGGTAGGTGGAGACAAAGTTAAGATCGAAAATGGAAAACTTTATATAAATGGTGTGGCTAAAAATGAGCCTTATATATTAGAACCTATGGTTACAGGAGACTTTAATGAAGTTACTGTACCTAAAGATACGGTGTTCGTACTCGGAGATAATAGAAATAACAGCAGGGACAGTAGATTTTCTGATGTAGGTTTTGTAAGCTATAAACTAGTAGTGGGAAGAGCTGCTTTTAGGATATATCCATTTAACAGATTTGGAACGTTGAAGTCAGCTAGTAAGTAGAAAGGAAGAAATTGTATGGATATAAATTGGTTTCCAGGGCATATGGCCAAGACAAAAAGAGAGATGAAACAAAATCTTAAGTTGGTAGATGCAGTTATAGAGATAAGAGATGCTAGGATAATAAGGTCCAGCAAAAATCCAGAGGTAGATGATATTTGTGGATCAAAACCTAGAATAATACTTCTAAATAAGAATGATTTAAGTGAGGATAGTGTAACTAAAAAGTGGATTAAATATTTGTCAAATAAAAATATCAAGGCTCTTGCTGTAAATTCAAATACAGGACAGGGTATTAGAGGTATAAAACCATTATTAAACGAACTCTTAAAAGAAAAGCATGATAGAATGAAAAATAAGGGCATTTCAGGTATAACTGATAGAGTAATGGTAGTAGGTATACCTAATGTAGGTAAATCTTCATTTATAAATAAAATGGCTAAGAACAGCATAGCAAAAACAGGAGATAAACCGGGAGTCACAAGGAGCAAGCAGTGGATTAAAACTAAGCTTGGAATAGAACTAATGGACACACCTGGAATATTGTGGCCTAAGTTGGAAAGCCAGGAAACTAAGCTTCATTTAGCCTTTACAGGAGCTATAAAGGATGAAATCATGGATATTGAGGAACTTGCATTAAGCCTCTTGAAGGACTTATGTGAAAGATATCCTAAAAGGCTAATAGACAGATATAAGTTACCTGAATTAAGTGAAGATCCTTTAGTAAATATGGATAATATAGCAAGAAAAAGAGGAGCTATAGTATCTGGGGGAAAAATAGATTACAATAGAGTTTCTGTTATGATTTTGGATGAATTTAGGGGAGGAAAGCTAGGAACTATTTCTCTTGAAGATCCATTAGATTTTAATTGAATTAAACTTCTGAAAGGTGTATTTTAAATAATGGAAGATAGCGAAAGTGTAGATTTAAGCATAAACAAAGAAAATTTTTCATGGAATGAGCTAGAAAATTTCAAATTTGACAAAATAAAGTATGCAATAAAAAATTTGGAAGAAGGCTATTTTGACTTAAAAAAGGATGAAATCAAAAAAGTCATAGAAAATTTAAAGTTAGACAAAAGAAAAAATGTAAGGTCGCTAGCCTCAAGTTTTTACAAATTTATTTTGAATAAAAATTCAGAGATTTCCAGAGTAAGAAAAATGTATGAATTCGATAAATCTTTTGGAAATCATATATATACAGCGGGTGTAGATGAAGTTGGAAGGGGACCTTTGGCAGGTCCAATAGCTGCTGGGGCAGTGGTACTCAATTTGAATTATAATGAAGATAGAGAATTGATTTTAGGTATAAAGGACTCTAAAAAGCTTACGCCAAAACGTAGATGTGAGCTTGCAAAAGTTATAAAAGAAAGGGCACTTGCCTATAATATTGCAGTTATAAACAATATTGAAATAGATAAGAGGGGAATATCCTGGTGTAATAATGAAGTATTAAAAAGAGCAGTAGAAGGCCTCAAATTACCTGTAACTATGGCATTGTCTGACGGATATGCTGTAAAAAATTTGTCCACTAATAATGAGTTTGTAATAAAAGGTGATGCAAAGAGTGCTAGTATAGCTGCAGCTTCAATTATTGCCAAGGTATACAGGGATAGTCTCATGGAAGAATACTCTCATTTGTATACAAATTATAAGTTTGAGCAAAATTCTGGATATGGAACTAAAGATCATATAGAATCTATAAAAAAATATGGCATTTGTAAAATACATAGAGTAAGCTTTTTAAAAAACATATTGTAGATAAGTTCATATTTCAAAGGCATCTTTAATTAACCTTATAGATGAAATGCCATCATGAGGATTAACCATAACTTCTATTACATCAAACCTAAAGTTGAATCTAAATAGATTTTTTTTAGTTATATACATTTTAGCAGTATTACATATTCTCATACGTTTTGTGAAATTTACGGCTTCACCAGGATTGCCATATAGAGTATTACATCGTGTTTTTACTTCTATAAAACAAATATAATTGCCGTCTTTTCCTATTATATCTATTTCCCCAAGTTTACAATGAAAATTTCTTTCTAGCAGAGTATATCCAATTTGCTTTAGGTAAATTTCTGATATATCCTCTCCTAGAGAACCTATATCTTTATTAAAAGAATGCATAAAAATCTCCTTTTATTTTTTAAACTATGAATACGATTACCATAGGCTAGATATACTTATTAAGCCTGTTTTTAAACTATGTACAACATCAGGTATATATATATTTATGAAAATCAATAAAAAGAATATAGAAAGTACGCTTCCAATACTTATGATATCAGAATTTTTGTTTTGCATTCCAGTAAAAAGTAATGTGAAACTAAAAAGCATACCAAGTATAACAAGTAAAAAGTACATATATATCACTCCTATTAAATTGATTTTATGTAAAAAAATAACTTAATTCTATTATACAATTTATAAAGCTTAAAATAAAGCTTTTACAGGAATTTTATGGAAATTATAAAAATTTATCGTCTAAAAATTTTCTATAGTGAAGAGCTTCTGCTAGGTGAGACTCTTGTATTTTTTTGCTATTGCTTAAATCAGCTATAGTTCTAGCTACTTTTAGTATTCTACTGTAAGATCTTGTTGTTAAGTTGTACTTAACATAAATTGATTTTATAAGTAACAAAGACCTTTCATCTAGATTGCAGTATTTTCTTATTAATTTGCTGCTCATTTCTGAATTGTAGTGTATTCCTTCATTTTTAAATCTTTGCTTTTGAATTTTTCTTGCCTTTTCTACCCGGCTTTTTATATTTTTAGAAGGTTCACCTCTAGAGTAGTTTTCAATATCTTTGAAGTCTAGTGAATTTACGAAAGTAAATAAATCTATTCTATCTAGAATAGGTCCAGATAGTTTTGATATATATCTTTTTCTTTGAAATTCAGTACAATTGCACTCTTTTTTAGAGGCAAAGTTTCCACAGGGGCATGGATTAGTGGCTAATACAGTCATAAAATTGCAGGGAAAAGTTACCCTACCATATGTTCTATTTATAGTTATCTTTTTTTCTTCTAAAGGCTGCCTTAAAGTTTCAAGGACATTTTTCCTAAATTCTAAAATTTCATCTAAAAAAAGTACTCCATTATGGGCTAAAGATATTTCACCAGGCATTAAATTTTTACCACCTCCTATTAGAGAAGCGGTTGTACTTGTATGGTGTGGATTTCTAAAGGGAGGTCTTGTTATTAGACCTTCATTTTTGTTGTGCGCCCAGCATGAATGCAATCTAAAGGGTGAAAGTCCCTAGCACGGGTTGATAGTACCAAGTGCATAGCTTAAGACAAGGGTGTCCATGGTGACGTGGAATCTGAAGGAAGTCGGCGGCAAAACTCCGGTCTGACGGACAGAAATTACATATAAGGCATATGTCTGTGGGTGAGGTTGCAACACAAACTGAAGCCCTAAGCTATTCAAGACAGACGGTGTAAATGTAGCAGATAGATGGAGTGAAAGATTGGGTTCTTACCTGGGGAGGTCTGATAGGCATGTTATGGATATGAAATTAGAAATAATAACCTACGCAGTGATGTGTAGTTGAACTATCAGAAGTCAGCAGAGGTCATAGTACCACGCAGTATGCGTCGGCGTGGGAAGGACTGAACAATAGGAGGTTTTAGAATTTTGAAAGATACGAAGAATTATGATAAAAGCAGACAACTTCATAAGAAAGGCTATCTACATGGAAAGAGAGTGGAACTCAAAAGCAATGTAGAAGTGCATAGTAATTCTTCTATGTCCAATAAAGGAAGAAACAACGTCAATGAATACAGTAGTGATTTACTGGAGCGAATATTATCAAGAGATAACTTGAATATTGCTTATAAAAGAGTAAAAGCCAATAAAGGAAGTCATGGTATTGATGGCATGACATTAGACGAACTTTTACAATACTTAAAAGAACATGGGCAGGAATTAAGGCAATCACTACATGAAGGAAAATATAAACCACAACCTGTCAGGAGGGTGGAAATTCCAAAGCCTGACGGAGGGAAGAGATTATTAGGAATACCTACTGTAGTAGACAGAGTTATTCAACAAGCTATTGCTCAAGTGCTAATACCAATATATGAAAAGAAGTTTTCAGAAAATAGTTATGGTTTTAGACCGCAAAGAAGTGCGAAGCAAGCTGTTGAGAAATGCAGACAATATATAAATGCAGGTCATACATGGACTGTAGATATAGACCTTGCTAAATACTTTGATACGATAAATCACGATAAACTAATAAGACTACTATCTAAAGATATAGAAGATGGTAGAGTAATTTCTCTAATACGAAAATACCTGCAAAGTGGTGTAATGATAAATGGAGTAGTTATGAATACAGAAGAAGGTGCACCGCAAGGTGGACCACTATCTCCACTATTAAGCAACATAATGTTACATGAACTTGATGTAGAACTAACAAAGCGAAAGCTTTGTTTTTGCAGATATGCTGATGACTGTAATATATACTTAAAAAGCAAGAAAGCAGCAAATAGAGTAATGGAGAGCATTACAAAGTTTATTGAAGAAGAGTTAAAACTCAAAGTAAATAGAGAGAAAAGCACAGTAGATAGACCTTGGAAACTTAAGTTTTTAGGATTTTCCTTTTATAGGGGTAAAGGTGAGTATAGAATAAGAATTCATGAGAAACCTTTGAACAAATTTAAAGCGAAACTTAAGAAATTAACTTCAAGAAGTAATGCAATGAATATGGAATATAGGTTTTTAAAATTAAAACAAGCAATAGTTGGATGGGTAAACTATTTTGCTATCGCGGATATGAAAAGTATTCTTAAGAAGCTTGATGAATGGTTAAGGCGAAGGGTAAGAATGTGTTTTTGGAAACAATGGAAAAAGATTAAAACAAAACACGATAATCTTGTAAAATTAGGAACACAAAATAATAAAGCATGGGAATTTGCTAACACAAGAAAAAGCTATTGGAGAACATCCAACAGCCCAATATTAGCTAAAACTTTAACCAATAGTTATCTAAAAGGAAAAGGATTAATCTCTATTTCTGAAATTTATTCATTAGTGCGTTAATTCCTATTGAACCGCCGTGTACTGAACAGTATGCTCGGTGGTGTGAGAGGTCGCTGAATAAAATAATTATTCAGCTCCTACTCGATTAAACTTCCAGTTACACTGTATATTTTAGTTACTTCTAGCGCATCCTCATAACTCAGATTTGGTAGAATAGATGGAATCCTCTTTGCCATCATAGTTTTACCAGATCCGGGAGGACCTATCATAAGTATATTATGATTTCCTGCAGCAGCAACTTCTAAAGCCCTTTTACAGCTCTCTTGCCCTAATATGTCTGAAAAATCTAATGCATTTTTACTTTCAACATTTATTGTTTTATGACTAAATGGTAGTAAATTTCTATATTTTATAAAATATACAACTTCCTTTAAATTATTGAATGCATAGCAATTAATTTTATTTATGGCAGAGCATTCTTCCGCATTTCCTATAGGAACTATAAAATTATTAATGTTGTTTTTCATACCTTCTATTGTTATAGGAAGGATACCTCTTACCTTGTTAAGTTCTCCAGATAAAGACAATTCGCCCATGATTAAAAAATTTTTACAATTGATAAAGTTTATTTGATTTGTGGCCATTAATATGCCAAGGGCTATAGGTAAGTCAAATAAGGATCCAACTTTTCGCATATCAGCAGGAGCTAAGTTTACTATTATTTTTTTTACAGGAAATTCAAAACCTGAATTTATGATAGAAGCTTTCACTCTTTCTTTAGATTCTTTTACAGAAGTATCCGCAAGACCTACTATATTAAAGCAGGGAAGACCTCTTTCTATATCCACTTCTACGGATACTATATTTCCTTCTACACCTAAAAATGAAGCTGTATTTAGTTTAACTGCCATGATTATTATCACCTCTGCTTAATTCTTGACAAAAAACTTGTATTTTAAACTTTTAAAGGTAGGTAAGAATAAATCAAATTATGAAATTAATACTAATTTTGATTTGAATAAAATCCATGGATTATGAGCATAATTCTTACATAATTATAGATATGGGATGTGAATAATATATGAATATATATGATTTATGGTTTGCTTGTGTTAAAATATCAAATAAGTTGAAAATTTCTATCTTAAAAAAATTTAAAAGTACAAGGGAAGTATATATTCACAGTATTTACAATGATGGTTTTACATTTTTACGTAAAAGTTATCCTAAAATATACGATGAATTTAAGAAGGCTTGGAATGGCTATGAATTGCAGAATATGCTGCAATATTGCAGTATGAATGGAATTAATGCTGTAAACTTTTGTGATAAAGAATATCCTGCGAGATTAAAAAATTATGAAGATTCTCCAGCAGTTCTATTTTATAAAGGGAATATAAAAAAACTCAACGACAATTTTAGTGTGTCTATTGTAGGTGCTAGGGATTGTAGCTTGTATGGTAAAAATTTAGCCACATTAATAAGTAGGGAAGTTACTGTGAATAATATAAGTATAATAAGTGGTATGGCAAGAGGAGTTGATAGTTATGCACAGAGTGCAGCTGTTGAAAAAAATGGATATACCTGTGCTGTGCTTGGATCTGGGGTAGATGTCATATATCCCAGACAAAATAGAAAATTATATGAAAGTATTCTGAAGGGAGGATGTGTGTTGTCAGAATTCGTTCCTAAGACAAAACCTTATCCTTATAATTTTCCACTCAGAAATAGAATTATAAGTGGATTGAGTGATGTGGTGATTGTAATTGAGGCAGGGGATAAAAGTGGATCACTAATAACAGCAAGCTGTGCTTTGGAACAGGGCAAAGATGTTATGGCAGTACCGGGATCTATATTTTCTCCTAAGAGTAGGGGAACGAATAAACTTATAAAAGACGGAGCTTATGTATTTACATGTTTAGAGGATCTATTTGATATATTACCTGTAGAGTATATTAATAAAACTTGTGAAAAAAAGAATAAATTAAGCTGTAAAGAAGAAAAAATATGTAATGTAATAGGACATATTCCTATGCATATAGATGAAATAAGTAGAACAACTAATGTTGACATAAAACGATTATATGAGTTATTATTTGAATTGCAGTTAAAAGGTGAAATAATGTGTCTTGCAGGTAATTATTATGTAAAAGTTGAAGGCAGCGAGAGTATTACAACATAGTACATATAATTTAATTAAAAATAATATTTAGTCAAGGGTTTAAATATGATGGCTAAAATCTAAGGGGGTGTACACTCTGGGGTGAGATTAAATATACCAGAGTATATATAAATGGGACAAAAATTAGTTATAGTTGAATCACCAGCA
Organism: Clostridium sp. AWRP; assembly: GCF_004006395.2. Taxonomy (NCBI): domain Bacteria; kingdom Bacillati; phylum Bacillota; class Clostridia; order Eubacteriales; family Clostridiaceae; genus Clostridium; species Clostridium sp. AWRP. Next base: position 1,410,474 of record NZ_CP029758.2, read on the forward strand.
AAGGCTAAAACCATAGGAAAATATTTAGGTAAAAATTATGTAGTCAAGGCTTCAATGGGCCATGTTAGGGATCTTCCCAAAAGTCAACTAGGAGTTGATATAGATAATGAATATACTCCTAAATATATAACTATAAGAGGAAAGGGTGAGCTTTTAGATAAGCTGAGAAAAGAAGCAAAAAAAAGTGAAAAAGTCTATTTGGCTACTGACCCTGATAGAGAAGGGGAAGCTATTTCTTGGCATCTATCTCATGCGTTAAAATTAGATGAAAATGAAAAATGTAGAATAGAATTTCACGAAATTACAAAAAATGCTGTTAAAAGTTCAATAAAATCTGCTAGATTAATAAATATAAATTTAGTTAATGCACAGCAGGCTAGAAGAGTACTTGACAGGTTAGTTGGATACAAGATAAGCCCTATACTTTGGAGAAAAATTAAATGGGGTTTAAGTGCAGGAAGAGTACAATCAGTAGCTCTCAAAATGATATGTGAGAGAGAAAAGAAAATAGTAGATTTTGTGCCACAAGAATACTGGACTATAGAATGTGAGCTCAATAAAGAAAATGAAAGTAAATGTTTTAATGTAAAGCTTACTACATTTAATAAGAAAAAAATTGAAATTGGTAGTAAAGATGAAGTGGATAAAATTATAAAAGAGTTAAAAGAAGGACAATTTATTGTAAAATCAATAAAAAATACTAATAAAAATAGAACTCCTCTTCCTCCATTTACTACAAGTACATTACAACAAGATGCCTATAAAAAATTAAATTTTTCTACTAAACGAACTATGTCCATAGCCCAACAGATATATGAAGGAGTGGACATAAAAGGGTATGGAACTATAGGTCTTATCACATATATGAGAACCGATTCAGTCAGAATAGCACAAGAAGCTCAGGAAGTTTGTAGAGACTTTGTAGTAAATAAATTTGGGAAGGAGTATATTGAAGAAAAACCTAGAAACTTTAAAAGCAAAAAAAATATACAGGATGCACATGAAGCTATAAGACCTACTAATGTAGAAATAACGCCTGAAATTGCAAAGGAAAATTTAAAACCAGAACAGTATAAACTTTATAATTTAATATGGAATAGATTTGTAGCGAGCCAAATGTCATCTTGCCAGATCGATGTTAAATCTATAGACATAGTGAATAGCAATTATGGATTAAAAGTCAGTGGATCACGAATAAAATTTGATGGATTTATGAAAGTCTACAAATATTCCTCGGAAGAAGAAAAATCCGATATATCCCTTCCTAAGCTTGAAGAAGGAGAGAAATTATTAAGAAAGTCTATAGATGGAAAACAGCATTTTACACAACCTCCAGCTAGGTTTTCTGAGGCATCTCTTGTAAAAACCTTAGAAGAAAATGGAATAGGCAGACCTAGTACTTATGCTCCAATTTTATCAACTCTTTTGGATAGAAAATATATACAGAGAGAAAAGAAAACTTTGATTCCAACTGAATTAGGAGATATAGTTAATAATATAGTAAGTCAGTATTTTAAGCAGGTAGTAGATGTGGAATTTACTGCTGCAATGGAGTCCAAGTTGGATAGTATTGAAGATGGAAAGGATGATTGGAGAAAAGTAGTAGGTGAATTTTATGAACCTTTAAAAAAATCCATTGAAATAGCAGAAAAGGAAGTTGCTAGAATTACTATAGAAGACAAGGTTACAGATATAAAGTGCGATAAATGTGGTAGAAATATGGTTATAAAGCATGGAAGATTTGGAGATTTTCTGGCATGCCCAGGATATCCGGAATGTAAGAATACAAAACCAATAGTGGAAGAGTTGGATGTAAAATGTCCTAAATGCCAGGGAAAAGTTTTGGTAAAAAGAAGTAGAAAAGGTAGAAAATTTTATGGGTGCAGTAATTACCCTGACTGCGATTTTGTAAGTTGGTTTGAACCTACAAACGAAAAGTGCAAAGAATGTGGAAGTTATATGGTAAAGAAATACAATAAATCTAAAGGAAATTATTTGGAATGTTCCAATTCAGAATGTAAACACAGAGAATATAAAGCAGTGGAAGATGGAGATGAAAAAAACAGCTGAGCAAAAGTTATATATTTTACATTTTAGTAAACATTTAAAATAGAAACTAGCTAAAAGTATAATCTTCGAGTGTAAATAAAGGTAAAATCTAGTCGAATTGAAATGATTATATTGAATTAAAATCAGTATTATGTTATCATAATTATTGAATAAAGAATAATTCTAAATATTTGAAAAAGTCTAAATTATTAATAATGTAATTAAAGAAAATTTTTTATACGGATATTTGCAAAAGATATATCTTTTTTATTAATAGGTAGGAGTGTATATGCAATGTTTATGTGTAAGAGATAATGCAGTGGTAACAAGGAGGGTTATAAATGTCAACACTATTAGACAAAACAAGAAAATTGAACAAGATATTACAGAAATCAGGAACAGAACCAGTAGCTTTTGAAGATATATGTAAATTGTTAAGTGAAGTTTTGGAATGTAACGTTTATATTATAAGTAGAAGAGGGAAAATATTAGGATATAATTTCCCAGATGGTTTTGAATGTTATATGCTTAAGGAGAAGGTAATAAATGAAATGAAATTTCCTGAACAGTATAACAATAAGCTTTCAAATGTACATGAGACTTTGGCCAATTTAAGTAATAATGGGATTTGTGTTTTTGAAGATGGAACTTCCTGTGATATAGATAATAAGCTTACAACTATAGTTCCTATAGTAGGTAATAGAGAAAGATTGGGAACTTTATTGTTAGCAAGTTTTGGAGAAAAATTTACAGATGATGATTTAGTATTAGGGGAATATAGTGCAACTATAATTGGACTTGAGATATTAAGATCTAAAAATGAAGAAATAGAAGAGGAAGCCAGAAAGAAAGCAGTAGTTCAATTAGCTATTGGAACTTTGTCGTACTCAGAATTAGAAGCAGTGGAACATATATTTAGTGAGTTGGATGGAAATGAAGGATTACTCGTAGCATCAAAAATAGCTGATAAGGTAGGAATAACCAGATCTGTTATTGTAAATGCGCTTAGAAAATTTGAAAGTGCAGGAGTTATAGAATCTAGGTCACTTGGAATGAAGGGAACTCATATTAAGATATTAAATGAAAAATTAATGGATGAGTTAAAGAAGATAAAATAAAAAATACTAATTTTTTGTTGAATACATTTAAGCCTTGTGGTATACTACATAAGGTAATTAATACACACATTATCTAATTCACAAAAAGGTGCCAAAAGGTGTTTTGTGAATATGAAGATGATGGAGGAAAAACCTAGGAGGGAAAAATTAATGTCAGTCATTTCAATGAAACAATTATTAGAAGCAGGTGTTCATTTTGGACATCAAACAAGAAGATGGAACCCTAAAATGGCTCCTTATATTTTTACAGAGAGAAATGGAATCTACATAATAGATTTGCAGAAAACAGTAAAAAAAGTAGAAGAAGCTTATAATTTTATAAGAGAAGTTGCAGCAGAAGGAAAAGATATATTATTTATTGGAACTAAAAAGCAAGCTCAGGAAGCTATTAAAGAAGAAGCAAAAAGAAGCAATATGCATTATGTAAACAATAGATGGCTTGGAGGTATGCTTACAAACTTTGCAACTATAAAGACAAGAATAGCTAAATTAGAAGAATTAGAAAAAATGGAAGAAGACGGAACATTTGAAGTTCTTCCTAAAAAGGAAGTTATAAAGTTAAATAATGAAAAAGAAAAGTTAGAGAAAAATTTAGGTGGAATAAAGACAATGAATGCTGAAAATGTAGGAGCACTTTTCATTGTCGATCCAAGAAAAGAAAGGAATGCTATATCTGAAGCTAAAATTTTAGGTATTCCAGTAGTAGCTATAGTTGATACAAATTGTGATCCTGATGAAATAGATTATGTTATACCTGGAAATGATGATGCAATAAGAGCTGTAAAATTAATTACATCTAAAGTTGCAGATGCAGTAATGGAAGGAAGACAGGGAGAACAATTAGCTGAAGAAGAATAATATATGAAAATCAGAGAATGTTTATATATAGGTCAAATACGAGTAGGAGAGGAGCTGAAAAACCGTTGATTGGCAATTGATTAAAAATTATGATTGCTATATAAGTAGGGTGTAATACATCCGAATTTACGCTCTGGGAGTGTCAGACCAAGAGAAGACAAAGCTTCAGACACTGTGATCAGAGAAGTAAGCTATAAGGTTTTATTGTATTTTTGAATAATCTATAGCTTTTAGATGACGGAATATAATTATGATAACTGCACAGATGGTAAAAGAACTTAGAGAAAGAACCGGAGCAGGAATGATGAACTGCAAAAAAGCTTTAAATGAAGCAAATGGTGATACTGAAAAAGCCATTGAAATATTAAGAGAAAAGGGGTTATCAGCTGCAGCTAAAAAATCCGGCAGAGTAGCTTCTGAGGGACTAGTTAAAACATATATTTCAGAGGATGGAAAAATTGCTTCAATAGTAGAAGTAAACTGTGAAACAGATTTTGTATCTGTAAATGAAGATTTTGTAGGTCTTGTAAATAATATAGCAAAACAGGCAGCTTTAACAAGTGCAACTACTGTAGAAGAGTTGGAGAAAGAAAAATATATAGCAGATGATACTAAGACTGTAAAAGATGCATTAGTAGCTTTAATTGCAAAATTAGGTGAAAATATGACACTTAGAAGATTTAAGAAATTTGCTGTTTCAAAGGGCTTAATCGAAAGCTATGTTCATGGTGGCGGAAGAATAGGAGTTTTGGTTAAACTTGAATGTGAAAATGAGAGCCCTGTTCTAAAGGAAGTTGCAAAAGATGTAGCTATGCAGGTAGCTGCTGCTAATCCACTATTCTTAGATAAGAATACAGTTGATACTGATGCTTTAGAAAAAGAAAAGGAAATATATAAAGTTCAAGCTTTAAATGAAGGAAAACCAGAAAAAATCGTTGATAAGATAGTTATGGGAAAAGTTCAAAAATATTATAAAGAAAACTGCTTAGTAAATCAAGTATGGGTTAAGGATTCAGATTTTACTATAGATAAATACCTTAAAGATAAATCAAAGGAAGTTGGAGCTGAAATAAAAATCTCTGATTTTGTTAGATTTGAAAAAGGTGAAGGAATAGAGAAGAAGGAAGAAAACTTTGCCGAAGAGGTTCGTAAGCAGATGGAAGGTAAATAGTAACTGAAAAGAGAACACGCCGTGTTCTCTTTTTTTAGGGTATGAACTTTTTAAGTTTTATATTTCATTTTATTATAATTTGGAGGTATAATATAGATGGGCAATCTTAAATACAAAAGGGTAATGCTTAAACTTTCAGGGGAAGCTTTAGCAGGAGAAAAAGGATATGGGCTGGATTTTGATGTAGCAAAAAGTATAGCAATTGAAATAAAAGAACTCACATCTATGGGAATATCAGTAGGAGTTGTTGTAGGTGGTGGTAATATCTGGAGAGGAAGAAGCGGAGAGGGTATGGACAGAACCACTGCAGATTATATGGGAATGCTTGCTACATGTATAAATGCTCTGGCACTTCAGGATTCATTGGAAAACCTAGGCGTAAATACTAGAGTTCAGACAGCTATTGAGATGAGAGAAGTAGCAGAACCATTTATAAGAAGAAGGGCAATGAGACATTTAGAAAAAAATAGAGTAGTTATATTTGCCGCAGGCACTGGAAATCCGTATTTTTCAACAGATACAACTGCAGCTCTCAGGGCAGCAGAAATAGAGGCAGATGTTATACTTTTGGCTAAAAAAGTAGATGGTGTATATGACAAAGATCCTCATAAGTATAAAGACGCTCAAAAATTTGATAAGTTAACTTATATTGAAGTGTTAGATAAGGGACTTCAAGTTATGGATTCTACAGCTACATCACTTTGTATGGATAATGATATACCTATATTAGTGTTTGGATTGGATAATCCAGAAAATATAAAAAAGATTGTTCTTGGAGAAAGAATTGGTACACTTGTTTGTAAAGAATAAAAATGAGGAGGTATTTTCTTATGATCAAGGATACTTTAAATAAAGCAGATGGAAAAATGGGTAAGACCATAGATGCTTTAAAAAGTGAATTAGCTTCTATGAAAGCAGGAAGGGCTAGTGCAGCACTGCTTGATAGAATAGAAGCAGAATACTATGGCTCAATGACTGCTATAAATCAATTGGGAAACATATCTATTCCAGAACCAAGGGTACTTTGTATACAACCTTGGGATAAAACGGCCTTAAAGGCAATAGAAAAGGCAATATTGAAATCTGACCTGGGTATAAATCCATCTAATGACGGAGAAGTTATCAGATTGGTTATACCTGAACTTACAGAAGAAACTAGAAAAGATATAGTAAAGAATGTAAAGAAAGCAGGAGAAGATTCAAAGGTTGCTGTAAGAGCAATAAGAAGAGAGTGCAATGATAATATTAAAGCTCTTAAAAAAGAAAATGATATTTCTGAAGATGAAATAAAAAAGGCTGAGGCAGATGTTCAGAAAAAAACTGATGACTTTATAAAAAAGATAGATGAAATAATTAAAAAGAAAGAAAATGAAATTATGTCACTATAAAGCAAGCAGTTATTTTATCAAAAATATATTTAGATTTTAAAACCTGCGCAAACCCGCAGGTTTTTGTTAAATATGGTATTATTCAATGACTATCTGCTCTAATACTCCTATGCAATCTGTTTATTAAAATTAAAAGTTTGTATTGAAATGAGGTGTACTATGGTAAAATTTTTTAACTTGAATAAAAACGAAGACAAAGATGATAGACAATTACATATTGATTTAAACAATGTTCCAAAACATATAGCTATTATAATGGATGGAAATGGTAGATGGGCTAAAGAAAGAAACCTGCCTAGATCTATGGGACATAAAGCAGGAGTAGAAGCTGTAAGAGATATTGTAAAAGAGTGCAGCAAGTTAAATATAAAGTATTTAACGCTATATGTTTTTTCTACAGAAAATTGGAAAAGACCTAAGGATGAAGTAAGTGTTCTTATGAAGCTTTTAGTTCAATATTTAAAAAAGGAATTAAATGAGTTAAATGAAAATAATGTTATTATAAACTATATTGGAGATATAAGTAAGCTGCCTGTGCCTTGTCAAGAGCAATTAATCATATCTCATAAGGAAACTAAAACTAATACCGGACTTGTTCTAAATTTGGCGGTAAATTATGGTGGAAGAAATGAAATTGTAAGGGCTTTTAAACTTATGTATGAAGATATAAAATCTAAAAAAATAAAAGAAGGAGACATAAATGAGGACACTATATCAAAGTATTTGTATACTAGAGGTATGCCAGATCCTGATATTATAATAAGGCCAAGTGGAGAACAGCGTTTAAGCAATTTCTTATTATGGCAGTGTGCATACTCTGAATTTTGGACTTCCAACGTAAAGTGGCCTGATTTTAAAAAAGAACATCTTTATAAAGCTATTTCTGATTATCAAAATAGAGATAGAAGATTTGGAGGATTAAAATAACTGTATTTTGGGGATATAAGTTGGACTTTTACTTAAAATCCCCAGGGATACTTTATTATATGGAGGTGGAGCTTTGAATAATAGGTATTTGGGAGCATTTGCACTTATACCATTTATTTTGATATTATTTTTGGGCGGAATTTATTTAAAATATGGAATTATGATCATTTCACTTATGGGAATGTATGAATTTTATAAAGTAATAAAACAAAAAAATATAAATCCTATAAATATAGTAGGTTATTTACTTTGTATATCCTACTATATAACCTTAAGGGTAGAGGTAAATTATAAGTTTGTATTTTTTGCTATTATAGTGTCAATTTTTATGACACTTTGTATTCCAGTTTTAGATGTGGAATATAATTTTTTAGATGTAGCAACTACGCTGTTTGGTTTTCTGTATGTGGCAGTATTTTTTAGCACTATAGTTTTAGTAAATAGCAGTAGTTATGGTAACTATTTAGTGTGGATTATAGTTATATCTTCCTGGTGCTGTGATACAGCAGCTTACTATACGGGTAAGTTTTTAGGAAAGAGAAAATTGTGTCCCAAGGTGAGTCCTAAAAAGACAGTGGAAGGTTCTATAGGTGGAATAATTGGCAGTGCAGTGGCTTGTGGAGTTTTTGGATTTTTTTCAATTCAAAGAGGTGTTCCCATATCATTTTATCATTATATAGTAATGGGAATAATTTGCGGAGCATTTTGTCAGTTCGGGGATCTGGCAGCTTCTTCTATAAAAAGATATGTAGGGGTAAAGGACTATAGTAATCTTATACCAGGTCATGGTGGAATTTTAGATAGATTTGACAGCATACTTTTTTCAGGAGTTATAGTTTATTACTATTTAACTTTTGTAGCTGTAATTTAAGCAGAAAACCCAAATCTTTGATTTGGTGTGAATCACTATGTGAACGGTAGTTATTAATAGCTCAATTTTTGCAGCTTAAAAATATTGGAAAGCAAAGCTTTTGAAAATAACAAAGTTCGAATAACAAAGAACAGATAAAGATGATTTCCATCGTACCTCAGGAAATCTATAATTTTAATATTTTCTGATGTTAGGAAGAAAATTATCCTTATTTGATATTTGAACTTTGAACTTTGTCCTTTAAAAAAATCGCCTCGTAATTTTTTTATATTAAGTCAAAATTTTATATGTGCGAAAGTTGAGTTAATAATAGAGAAATGTATTCTATAAAAGGGATATATTTCTCTATTATTTTATTTTATGTATTAGCTGTAAGTTTAATATAGACGATGTGCGTATTTATTTTATAGCATAAATATGGTATAGTTAATCATGTTAAAAATCTTATTTAATGTGTTATAAGGACTAGAGGGAAGTAAGGAGTTGTTATGAATGAAAAAAATTTCAATAATTGGAGCCACAGGTTCTATAGGAACCCAAACTCTTGATGTACTTAGAAAACAAAAAGGAGATTTTCAGCTTATAGGCGTATCTGCCAATAGTAGTATGGATAAACTTTTACATATAATAGATGAATTTAACCCTAAATATGCGGTGCTAACTGAAAAAGAATCTTATTTAAAGCTTAAAGATATTTTTAGTAATAAAAAGTCAAATACAAAAATATTATTTGGAGTAGATGGATTAAATACTATAGCTAGTCTTCCTGAAGTTGATATGGTGGTAACATCTGTAGTTGGAATGATAGGACTTGTACCAACTATAAAAGCAATTAAGGCGAAGAAAGACATAGCTTTAGCTAATAAGGAGACATTAGTTGTAGGTGGAGAGCTGGTTACAAAATTATCACAGGAAAATAATGTAAAAATATTTCCTGTAGATTCAGAACATAGTGCTGTTTTTCAATGTCTTCAGGGAAATAATTTTGACGAAGTTGCTAATTTGATTTTAACTGCTTCAGGTGGACCTTTTAGGGGAAAAACAAAAGATCAACTCTCACAAGTAACTGTAAAAGAAGCGCTGAATCATCCAAATTGGAGTATGGGAAAAAAACTTACCATAGATTCTGCTACTCTTATGAATAAGGGGCTTGAGGTTATAGAAGCTCACTTCTTATTTAATTTACCTTATGAAAACATAAAAGTTGTAGTTCATCCACAAAGTATAGTACATTCTATGGTTGAATATAGGGATGGAAGTGTTATGGCACAGCTTGCTACTGCAGATATGAGGCTGCCTATACAATATGCATTGAATTATCCAAAAAGAAAGGAAGCTGTAATAGATAAATTGGACTTCTATAGTGTAGGAAATTTAAGTTTTGAAAAGCCTGATACAGATACGTTCAAACCACTTAAATTAGCTTATGAAGCAGGAAAAACAGGAGGTACGATGCCAGCTATACTAAATTGTGCTAATGAGGAAGCAGTAAGTTTATTCCTTGCAAATAAAATAAATTTTTTGGATATAGGTAATATACTAGAAGAATGTATGAATAAATTTACTTCACAAAATAAATACACTTTGGAAGACTTACTTGATCTAGAAATAAAAGTTAGGAAATATGTAAAAGATAAATTTATCAAATAAGATTGGGAGGAATACCATTTGTATATAATAGCAGCGATAATAGCCTTTGGCGTATTGATTATAATTCATGAACTGGGACATTTTACTATGGCAAAATTAAATGGAGTAAAAGTTGAAGAATTTTCTATAGGAATGGGACCTAAACTCTTTGGAATAAAGGGCAAGGAAACGGAATATCATATAAGACTTCTTCCTATTGGTGGATATGTAAAAATGCTGGGTGATGAGGGAGAAAGTGATGACCCTAGGGCTTTTAATAATAAAAGCCCTCTTAGAAAACTAAGTGTAGTAATAGCTGGACCTATAATGAATTTTGTACTTGGAGTTATACTATTTGCAATAATAGCTTCTGCAAGGGGGTATTTATCCCCTGTAGTAAATAAAGTAACTCCAAATCAACCTGCAGCTTTAGCAGGTATTAAATTAGGGGATAAAATAACCAGGGTGAATAATTCAAAGATATCTACCTGGGAGGATTTTGTAACAGAAGTTTATACTACAAGTGGAAATCCCATTAATATAACTTATGAACGTGGTGGAAGTACAAATCAAGTTAGAGTAACTCCTGTAAAAGATAAAAAGGAGAATAGATATATTGTAGGAATTGAAGCAACTCAAGTGACTAAACCTACTTTAAGTCAGTCAGTATCCTATGGATTTATAGAAACTAAATCCTTAATCAAACAGACATTTAGCTTTTTTAAAACACTATTTAGAGGAAAAGCATCTATGAATGATGTAGGTGGACCTGTTACTATAATAAAGATATCAGGTGCAGCAGCAAAAGCAGGCATATTGAGTCTGATGGCATTTTCAGCTTATATAAGTATACAGCTTGCTATATTTAACATAATACCTTTTCCAGCTTTGGACGGAGGATATATATTTTTATTTTTGTTTGAAATAATAACAGGCAAAAAGGTAGATGAAAACAGAGTTGGAATGATAAATTATGTTGGATTTGCAATACTTATGGCACTTATGGTACTAGTTACAGTAAAGGACATATTCTATCCTATAAAATTTTAAGTAACATTAAATAATTAATTCACAATGTACTATGCTCAATTCACAATTAAGGATGATTTTCTGTGGTAACAGAAAATCTAAAAATTTAATGTTCATACTACTTAGTTTTTAGATTTTTCATAGTATTAATGAAAAAACTACCGAAATTGTGAATTGTGAATTGTGAATTGAATAAATTGGTGGTGAAATTTTGAATAGAGCAAAAAAGAAAACAGTAAAAGTGGGCAATATATTTTTGGGTGGAGATTTTCCAGTAGCCGTACAGTCTATGACAAATACAGATACTAGGAATGTAGAAGCTACTACAGCTCAGATATTTGAGCTAAAAGAAGCAGGCTGTGATATTGTCAGATGTGCAGTGCCTGACGATATAGCTTGCAATTCTATGAAAAAAATCATAGAAAGAGTAGATATTCCACTTGTAGCAGATATACATTTTGATTATAAGTTGGCACTTAAATCTATAGAAAACGGAATATCCGCACTTAGAATAAATCCTGGAAATATTGGAAACATAGAAAGAGTACGAGAAGTGGCAAGAGCAGCAAAAGAAGCTAATATTCCAATTAGAATAGGAGTAAACTCTGGATCTTTAAAAAAGGATATTTTAAATAAATATGGTAGAGTTTGTTCCGATGCACTAGTAGATAGTGCTCTAGAACATGTAAAAATATTAGAAGATGTAGGATTTTATGATATAGTCATATCCATAAAATCTTCAAATGTAAATCAAATGGTAGAAAGTTACAGAAAAATATCTGAAATTGTAGATTATCCACTTCACCTTGGAGTAACAGAAGCGGGAACCATTTGGCGAGGAACTATAAAATCGAGCATAGGTATAGGTACTCTTTTGATGGAAGGTATAGGAGACACTATAAGAGTATCCCTTACAGGAAATCCAGTGGAAGAAGTAAGAGTGGGAAAAGAAATATTAAAATCCTGTGGACTTATAAAAGAAGGTGTGGAATTTATATCATGTCCTACCTGTGGCAGAACTGAAATTGATTTAATTAAAATAGCTGAGCAAGTGGAAAAAAGGCTTTTAAATATGCATAAAAACATAAAGGTTGCAGTTATGGGATGTGTAGTAAATGGACCGGGTGAGGCTCGGGAAGCGGATATTGGTATAGCAGGTGGCAAAGGTGAAGGCATCATATTTAAAAAAGGGAAAATAGTAAAAAAGGTAAGTGAGGAAAGTTTAGTAGAATCACTTATAGAAGAGATAAAAAACATTTAATTTTTGTATGATTAATTCAAATTACTTATATTTTGGGTAACCTTGTGAATAATTTTTCTTGAAATAAAAATTATGGTGTGTTAAAATATAAATGGTAAATCTACAGAAGTTTATTTAGAATGTAGGAGTGGGTTTTAACCCGCTCTTTCTATTTGTGAAAAACGCAGCGAAAGTTGCGTTTTTAAATTTAATTAGCTATTTAACATTTTTTTTAGCAAGATTGTATAACATAAACGTATAACCTGTAAATAGAGGAGGATTTAAATGACAAAAAATACTTTTATGGAAAGAATGTCAGCATTAATACAGCCTATAGTTAATAATTTAAATTATGAATTATATTATTTAGAGTTTAAAAAAGAAGGCAACAATAATTATTTAAGAATATACATAGATAAAAAAGAAGGAAACATATCGTTAGAAGATTGTGAAAGTGTAAGTAGAGCAGTTAGTGATATGTTGGATAAAGAAGATCCTATAAAAGATTCTTATTACCTAGAAGTTTCATCACCAGGTGTAGAGAGAAAGCTATATACGGAAGAACACTTAAAAAGATATATTGGATATAATGTAGAGGTTAATATATCAGGACTTTTAAAGGGAAAGAAAAAATATGAGGGGGAGCTTCTAGATTTTAATTCAGATGAGTTGAAAATAGAATGTGAAGAAGAAGATATCGCTATTCCAAGGGACAAAATTTTAAACGTAAATTTAAAAGGTGATTTTTAGGGGAGGTATATTTTAAAATGAATCAGGAGTTTATAGAGGCCTTAAGAGAAATAGTTAAGGAAAAGGGAATAAGTGAGGATTTACTATTTACTACCATAGAGGATGCATTAGTGGCTGCGTATAAGAAGAATTATATGGGTTATGGAGCAGGTAGCCAAAATGTTAAGGTTACTATGAATAGAGAAAATGGAGAAATTCATGTGTATTCACAAAAAAATGTAGTAGAGGAAGTTTGTGATAAATTTAGTGAGATAAGTGTAGAAGATGCTAAAGACATGGATTCAAGCTATGAGGTAGGTGATATAGCAAACATAGAAGTTACACCTAGAAAATTTGGAAGGGTAGCTGCACAGGCTGCAAAACAAGTAGTTATACAGAGGATAAAGGAAGAAGAAAGAAGAATTATATACAGTGATTTTGCGGAAAAGGAAGACGATATAATAACAGGTACAGTCATAAGAAAGGATAAAAACAATGTACTTATAGACTTAGGAAAGACAGAAGCAGTACTTGGACCAAATGAGCAGATACCTGGAGAAAAGTATAACTTCAATGATAAACTGAAATTATATATTATTGAAGTAAAGAACACTACAAAGGGAGCTCAAATTGTGATATCAAGAACTCATCCTGGACTTATAAAGAGATTGTTTGAACTGGAAGTACCTGAAATATTTGATGGAACGGTTGATATAAAGTCCATAGCAAGGGAAGCCGGCTCTAGAACAAAAATTGCAGTACATTCTAACGATGAAAATGTAGATCCTATGGGAGCTTGTGTAGGACCTAAAGGAGTAAGAGTTCAAAATATAGTAAACGAGCTAAAAAATGAAAAGATAGATATAATAAAGTGGAGCAAACTTCCAGAAGAGTATATAGCTAATTCCCTAAGCCCTGCTAAGGTATTGGATGTAGATTTAAATGAAGACATTAAATTTGCACAAATTGTAGTAGATGATAATCAGTTATCTCTGGCTATAGGTAAAGAAGGTCAAAATGTAAGACTGGCAGCAAAGCTTACAGGATGGAAAATAGACATAAAAAGCAAATCACAGGCTGAGACGCAAGATGAAGAAAATTAATTAAGGTGGTGTTTAGAATGAAACAAAAAAAAGTACCACAGAGAATGTGTACAGGATGCATGGAAATGAAGCCAAAAAAAGAACTCATACGAATAGTGAAAAGCAAAGAGGGAGAAGTTTCTGTAGACCCTACAGGAAAGAAAAATGGTAGGGGAGCCTATGTATGCAAAAGTGTGGAATGTTTGGAGAAAGCTTTTAAGAACAAAAGGCTCCAGAAGAATCTTGAAATTCAGATAGACGAAACCTTATACCAAAGTTTAAAGGAACAGATAGAAAATGGTAGATAAATTTCTTCAGTTTATGGGATTAATAAAGCGTGCAGGAAAACTTTTAGAGGGATATAATAAATGTGAAGAAGCAATTAGGAGGAATAGAGTCTATTTTGTGATAATGTCTCAAGATGTTTCTAAAAACACATGGGAAAAATTTTTAAACTACAATGATAAATATAAAGTACCAGTTGTAAAGACAATATATACTGGAGAAGAAATTGGAAGTGCAATTGGATCAAGTGAAATAAAAGTTGTAGGGGTTACAGATAAAAACATGAGTAAGGCACTAATGAATTTATTGAAGAAAAATGAGAAACTTTAGTTTCGGGGGTGTATAATTTGTCAAAAATAAGAATATATGAATTAGCCAAAGAGTTAAATATATCCAGTAAAACATTAATATCCATACTTCTAGATGAGTTTGGAGTAAAAGTAAAAAACCATATGAGTGTAATAGAAGAGGAAGATGCAGAACTAATTAAAGAGTTTATGGAAGAAAATGAAAGCAGTGAAGACGAAGAAGAGGGCGTAGAGGATAAATACAAAAATTTAGTGCAGGAGAATTCTCCAAAAGTTAAAAAGAAAACTATAGGTGTTAAAAATAATACTAAAAGTAAAAACACTCAAGGAAAGAAAGAATCAAAAGATGGCGAGTTACAAGAAACTGATAGAGCTGAAATAGAAATGGAAGACACTATAACTGTAAAAGAGTTTTCTGAAAAAATAGGTAAACCATCTACAGAAGTTATTAAACAACTTATATTTATGGGAGTAATGGCTGCTATAAATCAAGAAATAGATTTTAGTACGGCTGAAAAATTAGGAGAAAAATTTGATGTAACTGTACTTCGAAAAGAAGAAGACATTAATAAGGAAGCAGTGGAACAAGAAGCAGAACAAGAAGATGCTGAAGATGATGATCCTAATTCAGAAAAAAGACCGCCAGTTATAACTGTTATGGGACACGTTGACCATGGTAAGACTTCTCTTTTAGATGCTATAAGGAAATCAAAAGTAACTGAGACGGAAGCTGGAGGTATAACCCAGCACATAGGTGCTTATACTGTTAATATAAATGGAGAAAAGATAACTTTCTTAGATACTCCAGGACACGAAGCTTTTACTGCCATGAGAGCAAGAGGAGCTCAAATTACAGATATAGTTATTTTAGTTGTAGCTGCAGATGATGGAATAATGCCGCAAACTGCAGAAGCAATAAATCACTGTAAAGCTGCAAATGTACCTATAGTAGTAGCTATAAATAAAATAGATAGACCAGGAGCCAATGTAGATAAAGTTAAACAGGAATTATCTGATTATGGGCTAGTACCAGAGGACTGGGGTGGAGATACTATATGTGTACCAGTGTCTGCTCATACTAAAGAAGGTATTGATAGTTTACTTGAAATGGTACTTTTAACTGCTGAAATGCAGGAAATTAAGGCAAATCCTCATAGAAATGCAAAGGGAACAGTAATAGAAGCAAAACTGGATAAGGGAAGAGGAGCAGTTGCTACACTTCTTGTTCAAAATGGAACTCTTCATGTTGGAGATTCTATAATAGTTGGAAGTACTTATGGTAGAATTAGAGCTATGTTTGATGATAAGGGAAAGAAAATTAAAATTGCAGGACCTTCCATACCAGTAGAGATACTCGGATTATCAGAAGTGCCTGCAGCAGGAGACAGGTTTCATCAAGTTAAAGATGAAAAGACGGCAAGGGATATAGCAGCAAAGAGAAAACAAAAGGTAAGAGAGGAATATCTGCAGTCTGCTCATAAAGTTTCTCTAGAAGATCTTTATAATCAAATAAAAGAGGGAAAGGTAAAGGAACTTAACATAATAGTTAAGGCAGATGTACAGGGGTCTATAGAAGCATTAAAACAATCCCTTCAAAAGTTATCAAATGAAGAGGTTAAGGTAAGGGTACTTCATGGAGCAGTTGGTGCTATAACAGAAACAGATGTCACATTAGCATCTGCATCAAACGCCATAATAATAGGATTTAATGTTAGACCTGATAGCAATGCCCAGGCAGCGGCAGAAAAAGAATCAGTTGATATAAAAACTTATAGAGTTATATATAATGCAATAGAAGATATAAAGGCTGCTATGGTTGGTATGCTTGAACCTGATTATAAAGAAGTTGTGCTTGGAAAAGCTCAAATCAGGCAGACTTATAAAATATCCAATGTAGGAACTATTGCAGGATGTTATGTACAGGAAGGAAAAATAGTTAGAAACTCCCAGGTAAGGATAATAAGAGATGGTATAGTTATATTTGAATCTGAGCTTGCCTCCTTAAAGAGATTTAAAGATGATGTAAAGGAAGTAGCAGAAGGATATGAATGCGGACTTTCTATTGATAAGTTCAATGATATAAAAGATGGAGATATAGTTGAAGCTTATACCATGGAAGAAGTTAAGAAAAAAGAGTTATAAATAGTGAGGTGGTAGTTTGTGACTAACTACAGAAGTGGAAGAATAAATGAAGAAATGAAAAAGGAAATAAGCAATATAATTAGAAATGATATAAAGGATCCTAGAGTTACTGCTATGGTAAGTGTTACTAAGGTTGATGTTACAAAGGATCAAAAATATGCAAAAGTATATGTGAGCGTTTATGGTAAAGGCAAATCAAAGGAAGATACTTTTGAGGCACTTAAAAATTCAGCAGGTTTTATAAGGAGAGAAGTTGGGCATAGAGTAAAACTTAGAAATACTCCAGAAATAATTATAGAACTTGACAATACTATAGAATACGGCATGCATATAGATAAAATTCTCCAAGAGATAAAGGAGAATGAGAAAAATGATAATGAATGATATTATAAGTGAGATAAGAAGAAGTAATAAAATTGCAATTACTTTTCATTCTTCTCCAGATGGTGACTCTATAGGAAGTGCTTTAGCACTATTTCAAGGCATGAAAAAATTGGGAAAGGAAGTTGAAATACTCTCAAAGGAAAAAATCCCGGAGAGTTTCAGCTTTTTACCCTGTAGTGAAAATATAAATGGCAAAAAGTTTGAGGTGGACCCTGAAGTAGAATGTGTTATAGTACTTGATTGTGGAGATGTAAAAAGAATAAATGCAGATTTGAAATTTGAGCATGGAAGCTATACTGTAATAAACATAGACCATCATCTAACAAATGAATTATATGGAAATTTAAACTATGTAGATACTAATTCAGCGGCTGTATCTGAAATAGTATACCAGTTATTAAAACTTATGGATGTCGAGCTGGATAAAAATATAGCACAGTGTCTTTATACTTCAATAATAACAGACAGTGGATCCTTTAGATATCCTTCAACTACTTGTGTAACTCACACTATAGCAGGAGACTTGATAAATACAGGTATAGATTTTAGTGAAATTCACAGGATAATTTTTGAGAACAAGAAGTTTAATAGAATAAAACTTTATGGAAAAGCAATTGATAGTATGGAGCTTATAAAAGATAGTATTTGTGTAATAAGTATTACAAAAGATATGCTATCTGGGGTTGGTATAGAAGGAGACATAGATACTTCAGATATTGTAAATATAGGCATGAAGGTTAATACTGTAGAAGTTGGAATTTTGTTAAAGGAAGTAGAAGATAAGATAAAAGTCAGTTTGAGGTCTAAATCAAAGGTAGACGTAAGAAAGATAGCAGAAAAATTCAATGGTGGGGGACACGTAAGAGCAAGTGGTCTTGCAGTTAATGATAAATCTATAAATGAAGTGAAGGACATGATAGTAAAAGAAGTTGAGGAAGAACTGATATGATTGATGGAATTTTAAATATAAATAAACCTGTTGGAATGACTTCTTTTGATGTAGTTAGGAAAATTAGATCAATATCAGGTAATAAAAAAGTTGGCCATACAGGTACTCTTGACCCTATTGCATCAGGAGTACTTCCTATTTGTATAGGTGGTGCTACAAAATTTGCAGATTATATAATGAAAAGCCAAAAAGTTTATCTAGCTGAGTTGAAGCTTGGAGTTAATACGGATACCTATGATAGGGAAGGAACTATAATAGATACTTCAGAGGTTAAGCTTGATGAAAAAAGTGTAAGAGATACAATTTTAAGTTTTCAGGGGGAACTGGAACAACTTCCACCTATGTATTCAGCAATCAAGATTAATGGAAAAAAGCTTTATGATTTAGCAAGACAAGGAATAGAAATAGAGCGAAATAAAAGAAAAATCAGCATATATTCTATAGAAATTATTAATATGGAATTACCTTATGTAGTGTTTCAAGTTAAGTGTTCCAAAGGAACTTATATAAGAAGTTTGTGCCATGATATTGGTGAAAAATTGAATTGCGGTGGCATAATGTGGAACCTAAAAAGAATGGCTACGGGAAATTTTAATATTTCAAATTCTATTTTACTAGAAGACCTGCAGAAAGACAGCATATCAAAATACATTATTCCAGTAGATAAAGCGTTAGAAGAATATCCTAAGGTTATAGTTGAAGATGAATATTTAAAACACGTTTTAAATGGTATCACTATAAAAGATGAAGAATTTTTAGATAAAATTCAAGAAGGAAAAATCTATAGGGTATATATACATGAAAGTAAATTTATAGGTATTGGAAGTAGGAAAACTTTTGGATTTAGAATGGTAAAATTATTCGTTAGAGGTAATTAATTATGATAATAATGGAAGATAATTTTAAAAAGCATTTTACGAAAAGTACATATATTGCTTTAGGAAGTTTTGACGGACTTCATTTAGGACATATAAACCTTATAAATAAAACTGTTAAACTCGCAAGAAATAACAAGGCAAATAGCATGGTGTTTACTTTTAAAAATCATCCACTTTTTACAATAAACCCTGAGGTATCTCCTAAAATTTTAATGAATAATGAATCCAAAATAAGTGTATTGAAAGATGCTGGTTTAGACATAATAAATATGGCGAACTTTAATGAAGAATTTATGAAAATATGTCCTGAGGATTTTGTTATTCATCTTTTAAACAATTATAGAGCTAAAGGACTCATAGTTGGTTTTAACTATAGATTTGGATATAAGAACTTGGGAGATGTAAGTTTACTCAAAAAAATGAGCAAGGTACATAAGTTTTCTTTAAATGTTATAGATTCAGTAAAATATAAAGGTCAGGTAGTTAGCAGTTCAATAATAAGAACTATTATATCCGATGAAGGAGATATAAAAAAAGCGAATAAACTTTTGACAAGACCTTTTATGCTGCAGGGCGAGGTAATACACGGTAAACAACTAGGAAGAAAATTAGGATTTCCAACCGTAAACCTTGACTATGACAAGAGATTTGTTATACCTAAAGGTGGTGTATATTATACTATAGTTGAATGTAATAATGATTTGTTTAAAGGTATAACAAATGTAGGTTATAATCCGACTACCTGTGACAACAAATTGAGCATTGAAACGCATATACTTAATTTTAATGAAAACATGTATGATAAGAATATAAAGATATATTTCATTGAGAGAATTAGGGATGAATCAAAATTTGGCAGTTTAACAGAACTGGCAGATCAATTAAAAAAAGATAAGATGTATGCAAGTAAGAAAAGAATAGAAATTAATTTAAAAAATTAATTTACAATAACAACTTTATTTGCTATAATTACAGTCGTGATCCGTATGCTAAGAATTCCGAATTGCCGACGACATTCTTGGAATATAGGGGATTAACAATTGGAGGTGTAACAAAATGGAAAAGGCATTAAAAGAAGAAATAATGAAGAAATATGCAAGACATGAAGGAGACACAGGCTCACCAGAAGTTCAGATAGCATTACTTACTGAGAGAATTAATCATTTAAATGATCATTTAAAGATTCATAAGAAAGATCATCATTCAAGAAGAGGTCTTTTAATGATGGTTGGTAAAAGAAGAGGTCTTCTTAACTATTTAATTAAGCAAGATATTGAAAGATACCGTGCTATTATTAAAGCATTGAATTTAAGAAAATAATCTTTAGAGCGGCTGTAACCGCTCTATTATTTTAACAAAATTGTAACCTATTGAGAGGAGGTATGTTTTTTATGAGTGAAATTATTCAAACTACTATTGCTGGAAGAACTTTGAAAGTTGATTATGGTAAAATAGGAAGACTTTCTAATTGTGCTTTTTTTATAAGTTATGGTGATACGGTAGTTTTAATCAATGCTAATGCTTCAGATAAACCTAGAGAAGGAGTGGACTTTTTTCCTTTAAGTATAGAATATGAGGAAAGGTTGTATTCTGTTGGAAAAATACCTGGAGGTTTTATAAAGAGGGAAGGAAAGCCTTCTGAAAAGGCTATATTACACGCAAGGGCAATAGATAGACCGCTTAGGCCATTGTTCCCAAAAGGATATAGAAATGATGTTCAGGTCGTTTGTACGGTGGTATCTGTAGATCAAGATAATGCACCAGATATATTAGCTATAAATGGCGCATCACTGGCTCTTTGTATGTCAAGCATTCCTTTTACCACTCCAGTAGGAGCAGTATCTGTAGGACTTGTAGATGGTAAATTTGTAATAAATCCTGGTCTAGAGGAAAGAAGTAAAAGTAGTTTAAATCTTACAGTATGTGCTACGGATGAGAGAGTTATGATGGTAGAGGCTGGTGGAGATGAAATACCAGAAGATACCATGTATGATGCTATAATGTTTGGATTTGAAGAATGTAAGAAGATAGTTGCATTTCAAAAAGAGATTATGAATAAATATGGAAAACAAAAGGAAGAACCAGAACTCTATAAAGTAGAGGAATCCATAGAAGAAGAAGTTAGAAAATTTGCATTTCAAAAAATAAAAGATGCCATGTACATAATGGATAGAGACGAGAGAAATGCAGCTTTAGAAGATGTGGATAAAGAATTAAATGAGCAATTTTCAGAGAAGTATCCAGATAATGGATCAGATATAGCAGAGGTAGTATATAAGATTAAGAAAGAAATAGTAAGAAATATGATGTTAAACGAACACAGGAGAGTTGATGGAAGGGCTTTTGATGAAATAAGGCCAATAAGTTGTGAAGTTGGTATTCTTCCAAGAACTCATGGAACTGGATTGTTTACAAGAGGCTTGACACAGGTAATGACTGTTGCCACCCTTGGTTCTTTAGGTGATGTACAAATACTTGATGGAGTAGGCACTGAAGAATCAAAGAGATATATACATCATTATAATTTCCCATCTTACAGTACAGGTGAGACTAGACCTTTAAGGGGACCTGGAAGAAGAGAAATAGGACACGGTGCGTTAGCTGAGAAAGCTTTAGAACCACTTATACCAAGTGAGGATCAATTTCCATATACCATAAGACTTGTATCAGAGGTATTGAGTTCCAATGGATCTACTTCCCAGGCAAGTATATGTGGAAGTACACTAGCACTTTTAGATGCAGGAGTTCCTATAAAGAGACCAGCAGCTGGAATAGCAATGGGACTTATAACTAGTGAAGATTTGTCTAAGGAAGAAATAGTTACTGACATACAAGGAATTGAGGACTTCTTTGGAGACATGGATTTTAAAGTTGGTGGAACAGAAAAAGGCATTACTGCCATTCAATTTGATACAAAGATTCATGGATTATCTGAAAACTGTATAAGAGAAACTCTTAACAGGGCAAGGACAGCTAGGTTATTTATATTAGATAAAATTCATGAGTGTATTCCAGAAGCTAGAGAAGAATTATCAGAGTATGCTCCAAAGACATATACGATGTCCATATCTCCAGATAAAATAAGAGATGTAATAGGAGCTGGTGGAAAAGTTATCAATAAGATAATAGCAGAAACTGGTGTAAAGATAGACATAAAGGAAGACGGAAAAATATTTGTAATGTCAGAGGACAGCAGTAGTGCTAAGAAAGCATTGAAGATTATAGAGAACCTTACTAGAGAGGTAAAAGCAGGAGAAATATACTTAGGTAAAGTAACTAAAACAACTAATTTTGGTGCTTTTGTAGAAATACTTCCAGGGAAAGAAGGATTAGTACACATATCAAAATTAGATTTTACCAGAGTTAATAAGGTAGAAGATGTAGTTTCAGTAGGAGATAAGATATTAGTAAAGGTAACTGATATAGACAATCAGGGTAGAATAAATCTATCCAGAAAAGATGCAATAAAGGATTCTGAAGAAAATAACTCTAAGGAAAATAGTACTAAAGAAAATAACTTAAAGCAAAATAAGTAATAAATAGAAGGGCTTATATGCCTTTTTATTTTTTAAAGATGAAAGGGGTGAAAACTCTTGCAGTATAGTGTGTGGGTTTAATATCACTATAGGGCAGTAAAAGCCAATGTATAATCTGTTTCAATTGGATAATGGACTTAAGGTAATTGTAGAGAATATAGATTATGTAAATTCTATAAGTGTAGGTCTATGGGTAAAAAATGGATCTAGAAATGAAAATGAAGAGAATAATGGTATATCTCACTTTATAGAACATATGTTTTTTAAAGGAACATCAAATAGAACATCTCTTGAAATAGCTGAATGCATAGAAGATGTAGGAGGACAGATAAATGCTTTTACAGGTAAAGAAGCTACATGCTTTTATGTAAAAGCACTGGATTCACATTTCGAACTGGCAATAGATGTTATATCTGATATGCTATTTAACAGCAAATTTTCCACTGAAGACATAGAAAAGGAAAAGGGAGTTATAATTGAAGAGATAAATATGAATGATGATTCTCCAGAAGATGTACTGTCGGATCTCCATAGCAAAGCTATGTGGGGAGATGATTCGATATCATTACCAATACTGGGAAATGCTGATACTGTAAAATCTTTTACAAGAGAAGAACTGATAGAATATATAAGGTCTCATTATATACCTGAAAATTCTGTAGTGTCTATAGCAGGCAAAATTGACATGAATACAGTTGAAAAATTGATGGAAAAGTATTTTGGAAAGTGGAATTCCAATGGAAAGAGCTTAATAAATTATTCTAGCCCCCAATTTTTAAAAAATCATCTTTTTAAAAGAAAAAGTATAGAACAGTTACACATAAGTCTTGGTGTACCTGGAGTTGAAAGTGGCAATGATGATATTTATGCACTTTTGCTTTTAAATAATGTGTATGGGGGAGGAACTTCTTCCATACTATTTCAAAAAATAAGAGAGGAAATGGGAATTTGTTATTCAATTTATTCTTATCCAGCTTCCTTTAATAACATAGGAGTAGTTAATATTTATACTGGATTAAATGTGAAGTATTCTTATGATGTGATATGCAGAATAAAGGATGAACTTCAAAAATTCGTAAAAGAAGGCATAGAGTCTAACAGATTGAAAAAAGCAAAGGAACAATTAAAAGGAAATTACGTACTAGGACTTGAGAGTATGAGTAGTAAAATGTTTAGTAATGGGAAATCAGTCTTGTTTTTAAATAAGGTGAGTACTCCCTCGGATATAATAGACAAAATAAATAAAATAGATCAAGATACTATTAAAAGAGTTATGAAAAATACTTTTTGTAAGGGAATAGTAAATTCTGCTTTTGTAGGAGAAAAAGTAGATATAGATCTTATGGAAAACTTATTAGAGAAAGATACAGATTTATTTCCAAAATCAGAACACAATTTATTGTAAAGCATTTAATTATTAAAAAATTAGTTGGTAATAAAGATAAAATATCCCTCATAATATTTAATATACCATTGAATAGGGGGATGTAGTATGGATGAAAATATAAAGTTTTATAGTGAAATGGAAAGATATGAAATTATAAATGTAAATGATGGAAATAAATACAATTGCTTGGGAAATAATGACATAATAGTGGATTCTTCTGGAAACTTAAAAATACTTATTTTAAGTGAAAGTAAATCAAAATTTTCAATTTTTGGTAAAAGTGAATTTATAGAAGTACCCTGGGAATATGTAAAAAAAATAGGGGCTAAGACTATTATAATAGATGTAGAAGAGAAATCTTTAAAAAGAGTTCATTAAAATAAATATGATTTTAATATAAAAGATCAACTTATGAGCTTCACTCACAAAGGTATATGAATTTCCTAAAATGCATAAGCTAAACTTGTTCAAGGAGGAGATTAAAATGCCAGAAGATGAAACTAAGAATAGAAAATTGGAAAATATTAAAGAACTAGGGTCCGTAAATGTAGCTGAAGGAAGAGACAACATACAAATACTTCCAATAATAGGCCAAATAGAAGGTCATGTAAATCTTTCATCTGAAACTAAAACTACTAAATATGAACATGTGATACCAAATTTAATAGAAATTGAAAATGATAAAAGGGTAGAAGGGTTGCTTGTAGTTTTAAATACCGTAGGAGGAGATGTAGAAGCAGGTCTTGCTATAGCAGAGATGATAAGAAGCTTAAGCAAACCGACGGTATCTCTTGTGGTAGGAGGGGGGCATTCTATAGGTGTGCCACTTGCTACAGCCTCTGATTATTCCTTTATATCTCCTAGTGCAACTATGATTATACATCCAATAAGAATGAATGGTATGGTTATTGGAGTACCTCAGACTTTTGAATATTTCAATAAAATGCAGGAGAGAATAAATGAATTTATAGTTCGAACATCTAAAATAACTGGAGAAAAGTTAACTGAGTTGATGCTTCAGACAGATGAACTTCTAAATGATATGGGTACTATATTGATTGGAAAACAGGCAGTGGAGCAGGGATTAATTGATGAAGTAGGTGGAATAAGTCAGGCTATTAACAAACTAAATGAAATGATGGCAAAATAAATTTACTTTTATTAAATTAGCCATAGGATTTATCCTATGGTAATTTATATTTTAATATAAATATTTAAAGTCTTATCTATTAAAAACATTAAAGGAAAAAGAAAAGCTATGTAGAATATTTAATTTAGAAATGTCTATTTTTAAATTAAAGTGTGTCTGTAATTTACTGGAGGCGATATAGATATGGCTAAAAGCAGAAAAAAAGAAACTCATGTACTTGACAAAGAAATAAAAGGCATAGTGCTATTTACAGTAGGCGTGCTTATGATAATAAGTGTATTTTCACCGTCTTCCTCTGGTATCATCGGTAGGTTTATAAAAAAAATCTTAATAGCAGTATTCGGAATAGGATCTTATATATTACCATTTTTAATAATATTTATAGGATGCTGCTGTATAGTAAAGAAAAATAAAATAAATTTCAACAAAAAATTTTATGGAATTTTACTCTTTATTATAAATACATTGCTATTCATACAACTAATAGTTATGTCTGACTATTATGTAGAAGACAGTTTGATTTCAGGTATGGAACGATTATATGAATCAAATACTGTATTTCATGGAGGAATAATAAGTTTTCTAATAGATGTTCCACTTTTTAAATTGTTTGGAAAAACAGGCTGCTATGTTATATTTATATCAATTTATATAATATCTTTTATAATAATGAGTAAGGTTACTATATACGATGTATTACATAATATGAAAGCTTTTTTCCTTGAAAAAAATACAAACAATGACACTAAAATAGAAGACAAAATTTTAAATCAAGGTAAAATTGAAAATGAAGAAGTAAACAAAGATGATTTCATTAAAAATATAAACAATAGAATAAAGATATTAGATTTTATGAAATCATCAGATATAAAGGATAATTATAGATCAGAAAAGCCTAAGGAAAACAGTGAAAATTTAACGTATCCTGCTGAACTTGAAAATGACACTTACAAAAAAAATTGTGAATTAATAAATGAAGAGCTTGAAAAAAATATGACAGAAAGTGAAAAAAACTTAGTTTCAGTATATAATTTTCCTTCAGTGGATTTATTGAGACAAAATGTACAGTCAAAGTTAAATAAGCATGATAAAAAGGAATTAATAAGTAGTGCCAATAAACTAGAAGAAACTCTTGGAAATTTTGGCGTAGATGCAAAGGTGCTTCAAGTAAGCAAGGGACCATCTGTAACTAGATTTGAACTTCAGCCAAGTCCTGGAGTTAAGGTAAGTAAAATTGTAAATTTATCAGATGACATAGCCCTTGGGCTTGCAGCTTCAGGAGTGAGAATAGAAGCTCCCATACCAGGAAAATCTGCCATAGGTATAGAAGTGCCAAATAAGGATTTGACACCAGTTTATTTAAGGGAAGTTGTAGAATCAGAGGAATTTATAAATTCAAAGTGTAAACTAGCTTACTGTCTTGGAAAGGATATAGGAGGAAATTGTATAGTATCAGATCTCACTAAAATGCCACATATGCTTATTGCAGGTGCAACGGGGTCAGGTAAAAGTGTGTGCATAAATGCTCTTATAATAAGCTTGATCTATAAGTATTCTCCTGATGATGTTAAACTTTTGATGGTAGATCCTAAAGTGGTAGAATTAAATGTATATAATGGTATACCACATCTTCTTATACCCGTAGTTGTAGACCCTAAAAAGGCATCAGGTGCATTAAATTGGGCTGTACAAGAAATGACGAGGAGATATAAGCTCTTTGCAGAAAATAATGTAAGAAATATAGAGGGATATAATCAATTGTTTCAAGAAGGAAAAACAGATAGTAAGCTACCTTTTGTAGTTATAATAATTGATGAACTTTCTGATTTAATGATGGTATGTCCAAATGAAATTGAAGATTATATAGGACGTCTTGCTCAAATGGCAAGGGCAGCTGGAATGCATTTGGTTATAGCTACCCAGAGACCTTCTGTAGATGTAATTACTGGAGTAATTAAGGCAAATATACCTTCAAGAATATCTTTTGCAGTATCCAGTCAAATTGATTCTAGAACTATACTGGATAGTGCTGGAGCTGAGAAATTACTTGGAAAGGGAGATATGCTATTTTATCCTGTAGGTGAAGCAAAACCTATAAGAATACAGGGAGCCTTTATATCCGAAGGTGAAGTTGAAAAAGTAGTAAATTATATAAAAGATGAACAAGGTGGACCTAATTATGAGGATAAAATAATTGAGCAAATAGATACAAATGTAGTGAAAACTAGTAGTGATAGCGATGAACTTTTAGATGAGGCAATTAGAATTGTAGTAGATGCAGGACAAGCATCTACATCTTTACTTCAAAGAAGGCTTAGAATAGGATATAATAGAGCGGCTAGAATAATAGAAGAAATGGAAGACAGAGAAATAATATCAAAAAAGGATGGAACAAAGCCAAGACAAATTTTAATTGACAGAAATCATTATGAAAATACGTAAATTAATGCGATGGTAGTATTTTACCTAAGATTAAAAATAACTAAGTAGGAGGAAGTTTGGTGGATAAACTAAGAGTTGGACTAATAAGTTTAGGCTGTGATAAAAATAGATTGGATTCTGAAATAATGTTAAGTAATTTAAATCAAGAATACAGTTTAGTTAATGATCCTAAATTAGCAGATGTAATAATTATAAATACATGTGGATTTATAGAATCAGCTAAGCAGGAATCCATAGATACAATACTTGAAATGTCACAGTATAAAGAAAAATTTAATTGCAAATTAATTGTGGTAACAGGATGCCTGGCTCAGAGGTATGGTAAGGAACTTATGCAGTTATTGCCTGAAGTAGATATAATGCTTGGAGTGAATGATTATGATAAGTTAAATGAAACTATAAAGAAATGTATTGAAACTAACAACAGTAGGATTTATAATTGTGATTACAGTGATTCTAATATAAATGAAGGAAAAAGAATACTTACTACGTCAACACACACTGCTTATTTGAGAATTGCAGAAGGATGTGACAATCATTGTACCTATTGTATAATTCCTAAAATTAGGGGAAAGTATAGAAGTAGAACCATTGAAAACATAATAAATGAATGTAATGATTTAGCTAATCAAGGTGTTAAGGAAATAATACTTATTGCACAGGACACTACAAGATATGGAATAGACATATATGGTAAAAAAATGCTTCCTGAACTAATTCAAAAAATATCTAAAATTAATGGAATAGAGTGGATAAGGCTTTTATATTGCTATCCTGAGGAATTAACGGATGAAATTATAAATGAAATTTCAGTAAATGAGAAGGTATGTAAGTATATAGATATACCTATTCAACATATAAGTGATTCTATACTGAAGCTTATGGGAAGAAGAGGAAGAAAATTAGACATAATAGAAAATATACATAAGCTTAGAGTTAGAGCAAAGGGTATTGCAATTAGGACTACAATAATAGTTGGCTTTCCTGGAGAGACAGAAGAAAATTTTGAAGAACTAAAGGACTTTGTAAGCACTATGAAATTTGATAACTTAGGTGTATTTAAGTATTCCAGAGAGGAAGGAACTGCAGCTGCAGAAATGAAAGATCAGGTTCCTGAGGATATTAAATCTGCAAGGGAAGGAGAACTTATGGTACTTCAAAAGAAGGTAATGAGTTCTATAAATAAAAGTAAAGTTGGGAGAACTTACAAAGTAATTGTAGAGGGAAAAAAGGGAGAACTGTGGTATGGAAGAAGTTATGAAATGGCTCCAGATATAGACGGAGTTATATATATAAAGTGTAAAAAAACTTTAAAAATAGGTACTATGGTTAATGTGAAAATTACTCATAGCCTTGAATATGATTTGGTAGGAGTTGTATGAAATGAATCTAGCAAACAAGCTTACGATGCTTAGAATGATATTGATTCCGTTTTTTTTAATATTTATAACGGTAAAGAATATGCCCTATGGTAAACTTATTGCAATAGCTATTTTTATATTAGCATCTATTACAGATAAATTAGATGGGTATATAGCTAGAAGTAGAAACCAAATAACAAATTTTGGGAAATTTATGGATCCCCTAGCGGATAAGCTTTTGGTTACTACTGCACTTATATGTCTTGTAGAGTATCATATAATACCATCTTGGGTTGCGGTAATAATAGTAGCTAGAGAATTTGCAGTTACAGGACTGAGAACAATTGCGGCAGCAGAAGGAATGGTAATAGCTGCAAGTCCTTGGGGAAAAGCTAAAACTGCAACACAAATAATTGCTATAATTCTTGCTCTTTTAAATTTAACTTATAATCATGTATCATTAAGTTTACTTAGAGGATTTTTAAGCCGTCCTCACAAAGTTTTAAATTTAGTTACAGATATTGCTATGGGTATAGCTATAATAATGACTTTAATTTCAGGTATAGATTACTTTCTAAAAAATAAAGAAGTTATAAGGACAGACAGATAATTAAATCATATTGATTAAAATGTTTTTAAGTGTTTATAATTAAAGCTAAATACAGAATTATGAAAAAAACTGTTGACTGTATAGTGTGAATAGTATATAATTTATATAGAACATGCGTTCGTATTAGAGAGGAAGTGAACTTCTTGGCAAATTTAAGTAATGAAAAATTGCAGGCTATAGAATCAGCTATGGGACAAATAGAAAAACAATTTGGGAAAGGTGCCATAATGAAACTAGGAGAACACAGTGTATTAAATGTGGATGCCATTTCAACAGGTTGCCTTGACTTAGATATAGCATTAGGTATAGGTGGTGTTCCAAGAGGAAGGGTAATAGAAATATTTGGCCCTGAATCTTCAGGTAAAACTACGGTGGCACTTCATATAATTGCAGAAGCTCAGAAAAATGGAGGTGCTGCAGCTTTTATAGATGCAGAGCATGCATTAGATCCTTCATATGCCCAAAATCTAGGAGTAGATATAAATAATCTTATTGTATCCCAACCAGATACTGGAGAGCAGGCTATGGAGATAACAGAAGCACTTGTGAGATCCAATGCTATAGATGTTTTGGTAGTGGATTCAGTAGCAGCACTTGTGCCAAAGGCTGAAATAGAAGGAGAAATGGGAGACTCACATGTGGGACTTCAAGCTAGGCTTATGTCTCAAGCTCTTAGAAAACTTACATCTTCTATAAATAAATCAAAGTGTGTAACAGTATTTATAAATCAATTAAGAGAAAAAGTAGGAGTTATGTTCGGTAATCCAGAGGTTACGCCTGGCGGAAGAGCTTTAAAGTTTTATTCTTCAGTTAGAATGGATGTAAGAAGAATAGATTCTATAAAGCAAGGAGATACCATAGTAGGTAATAGAACAAGAGTAAAGGTTATTAAAAATAAAGTAGCTCCACCTTTTAAACAGGCAGAGTTTGATATAATGTACAATCAGGGTATTTCAAGAGAAGGAAATGTGTTGGATGTAGGGGTTAGAGAAGAATTGGTACAGAAAAGTGGTGCATGGTTTTCCTATAAAGAAACGCGGCTTGGACAAGGCAGGGAAAATGCAAAACAATTTTTGAAAGAAAATAATGATATATTAGTTGAGATAGAAAGCAAGATAAGGGAAAAATATAAATTACCTTCTTTAAAAAAGAATTCTCTTGAAGGCAAAGATAAAAACAATGTTAATAGTAAAACTGATTCAAAAAAAGATAATTTAAAACATTCTGATAAATAGCTTATAAAAGGGAGTAATTTACTCCCTTTTATAAGTAAAAATAAGTTCCAAATTTTGTTTAAGAGAATAAAATGCATATAACTTGACAATAATTAAAATATAATATAAAATTAAGACAAATTCTGGTTTATCATGTATTTAGGAATTACCAATTGAATAAATATGGCACCTTTTCTATGCTTGCATATTTAACTGAATTATAGATTTACATAATAAGAGCAAAGGAGGTGTTCATGTGAATTCCATAATAATATATGAGGTTATTGCTGGTATACTAGTAGCAGCTGCCTTGATAGTTCAATTCAATATGATCAAAAAGAAAGCAGTTGTTATAAAATCACAGGCTTTAGAAGAGTCTAATAGATTGAAGGAAGAGGCAAAAAAACAAGCTGAAACTCAAAAAAAAGAGGCTATACTAGAAGCTAAAGAGGAAATTCATAAATTAAGAAATGATTTTGATAAAGAGTCTAGAGATAGAAGAAATGAAAATCAAAGACTTGAAAGAAGGTTAATCCAGAGAGAAGAGTTATTAGATAAGAAAAGTGATGCTCTTGAAAAGAGAGATAGTGGCCTAGATAAAAAACAGCAGGACATAGATAAATTACAGATAAGTGTAGAGGAATTATATAAGAAACAAAGAGAAAAGCTAGAAAAGTTATCAGGACTAAGTTCTGAAGAAGCTAAGAATATTTTACTAGAACAAGTTAATAAGGAAATAAAACATGAATCTGCGATGATGATTAAAGAAATTGAAGCAAAAGCTAAAGAAGAAGCTGATAAAAAAGCAAGAGAAATTATAACTTGTGCTATCCAGAGATGTGCTGCTGATCATGTAGCAGAGACTACAGTACATGTTGTACCTTTACCTAATGACGAAATGAAGGGAAGGATAATAGGTAGAGAGGGTAGAAATATAAGGACTCTTGAAACGTTAACTGGTGTAGATCTTATAATAGATGATACACCTGAAGCTGTAATATTGTCGGGCTTTGATCCTATAAGGAGAGAGGTTGCAAGAATAGCACTGGAGAAACTTATAATTGATGGAAGAATACACCCAGCAAGAATCGAAGAAATGGTTCAAAAAGCTGAAAAAGAAGTTGAAAATAATGTTAAAGAAGAAGGAGAACAGGCCACTTTTGAAACTGGCGTGCACGGCCTTCATATGGAATTAGTAAAATTATTAGGAAGATTAAAGTATAGAACCAGCTATGGTCAAAATGTTTTAAAACACTCTGTGGAAGTTGCCTATTTGGCTGGACTTATGGCATCAGAAATTGGCATAGATCCAACTATAGCTAAAAGAGCAGGATTGCTTCATGATATAGGTAAAGCAGTGGATCATGAAGTTGAAGGTCCTCATGCCGTTATAGGTTCAGAGGTTGCTAAAAAATACAGAGAATCACCAATAATTGTAAATGCTATTGCAGCTCATCATGGAGATGTAGAATTTCAATCCTTAGAAGCTGTACTCGTTCAAGCGGCGGATGCTATTTCTGCTGCAAGGCCTGGTGCTAGAAGAGAAACACTGGAAGCTTATATTAAGCGTCTAGAAAAACTTGAAGAAATAGCAAATACATGTGAAGGTGTAGAAAAGTCATATGCCATTCAAGCGGGAAGAGAACTTAGAATAATGGTTAAACCAGAAAATATTGATGATGCAGGTGCTATTGAAATGGCAAGGAACATAGTAAAGAAAATTGAAGAAGAGCTAGAGTATCCTGGTCAGATTAAAGTAAATGTCATTAGAGAGACTCGTGCAATTGAATATGCAAAATAATAAATAGTATTGTTATAACATAGAAAAATATTCCTTTTAGGTTTTATAACCTAAAAGGAATTTTTGATTTTTTGTAGAATACTATATATATGTAGTAGTAATAATTAAAGTTAATGTAAAGAGTTATTATAATATATAGGAGGTTTAATTATGGAAGTATTAAAAGTTTCAACAAAATCAAGTCCAAATTCGGTGGCAGGAGCATTAGCAGGAGTTTTAAGGGAAAGAGGAGCAGCAGAGATACAAGCTATAGGAGCAGGAGCGTTAAATCAAGCTGTTAAAGCTGTAGCTATTGCTAGAGGGTTTGTAGCACCTAGTGGAATCGATTTAATATGTATTCCGGCATTTACGGACATTGAAATAGATGGGGAAGAGAGGACTGCAATTAAATTAATAATACAGCCAAGATAACATAAAAATTAATTTTTATCAAAGGACTTGTGATTTATCTCAAGTCCTTTATTATAATACGGTTAAAATGACATATTGACTATAACATAGACTATGTTAAAATGTAAAAAGACGCATAATTCAACTTTAACATATATACAGCTGGGGAGGAAAGTTATGGGAGCAATAATTGAACTAATGAGACCTAAACAGTGGAGTAAAAATTTTTTTGTTTTCGCTGCAATTATTTTTTCAGGAAATTTTTTACACACCAGTATATTAGAGAATAATATATTAACTTTTATTTTATTTTGTATGACATCTTCTACTATTTATGTATTAAATGATATTGTAGATGTTGAGAAGGACAAGTGCCATCCTGATAAGAAGAACAGACCTATTGCAAGTGGACGTGTATCTAAAAATAGAGCTATTACATTAGATATAGTATTACTTATTTTAGTAATATGCCTTAGTTACATATTCCTAAATATAGAAATTTTACTTATTTTTTTGTTGTATATTATAGTGAATATATTCTATTCCTTTAAACTTAAAAATTTAGTTATAATAGATGTTATGACTATTGCTTTTGGATTTGTATTAAGAGTTGAAAGTGGAAGTATAGCTACAGGGGTTCAGGTTTCACCTTGGTTGTTTTTATGTACCATACTTCTAGCACTGTTTTTAGGTTTAAACAAAAGAAAAAGTGAGATTGTAACTTTGAAGGACAAGAGAAGTTCGTCTAGAAAGATATTAGAAAAATACTCAATTAAGAATATCGATAAAATGTTAACTATAGTAAATCCATCTGTACTTATGGCTTATTGCCTGTATACTTTTAGTTCCACACAAAGTAGAACTATGATGTTTACCATACCCTTTGTGTTGTATGGCATACTTAGATACGAATATCTAATGGATAAGGAGAACATAGGTGGAAAACCAGAGGATGTATTTCAAAAGGACATACCTTTTCTTGTGGATATATTAATATGGATTATAGTTGTTATAGTTATAATATACTTTAAATTATAGAAGGGAAACCAGTTTTAAATGAAATATAATGTTTTTGAATACAATTACTACCAATCAAGAAATAATACCTATAATAATAACAATGGATATTATTATATTATGATGGCTTTAGGTATGGTTTTATCCATACTGTGGGTAATTTTTGTGAATGCCAAGCCATTTTCAGATTTTGATTACTATTACAATTTAGCAAAGGAAATATCAAGAGGTCTTCCTTGGGGAGATACATACACCTCTGTAGGATATCCTATAGTTTTAGGAGGAATATTTAAGCTATTTGGAGCTAGTGTACTAACGGCTAAAGTATTTAATTTGTGTATTACTTTTATAAATTATTTGTGTTTTAAGTTTATCTTATCTAAGGTGAACTTAAAGGAGATAGATAGGAAAATAATATTTGGATTATTTGTGCTGTTCCCTAATAACATACTTTTTAACAGCATTTTAGGTACAGAACTTATTTTTACAAGTATAATGCTTGCAGCCACTTGTCTTTATTTTAGTGATTTGAAACTCAAGTATTTTTTTATAGGAATACTTACAGGACTTAATACAATAGTGAAGCCTTTTTTTATAGTATTTTTCTTTGCTATATTTTTAGTAGATGTAATAAAGCATAAAAAGTTGATTTGGGCTTTGAAAAATTCTCTTATTGTTCTTATAATGAGTATAATTGTTATTTCTCCCTGGATATATAGAAATACAAAATTAATGGGACAGCGTACTTTTGTATCTAATAATGGTGGAATAGTACTTTATATAAATAATAACTCACAAAATCATTTGGGAAGATGGATGCCTGCAGCAGATGTGGAAGATTCTATTGTAAATAAACCTGAATATAAAAAGGCAAATAGAACAGAACAAAATAAGATGTTAAGTGCTGCTGCGAAGAAATGGATAAAAAGCCATCCTGTTGATTTTATAAAATTGGGATTTAAAAGATTGCTTAATACATATTTTTGGAGTGATGATGTAATGTATAGTACTTATGGCAGTGGAGTTAATAAGAGTTATGTTCACACTCTATTTACAATTGATAATATTATAAGGGTAATTGTGTTTTTATCTACTATTATATATGTTTTGATATATTCATTAAGAACACTTTATAGTATCTTTAACGGCAGAAGTGATGAATTAGATAAGTTTAAACTTTATTTAATAATGGTATTTTTTATGTTTACCTCTGTTTATTTTGTAACAGAAGGACAAGGAAGGTATTCCTTCCCAGAAATATTTATAGCTGTTTATTTCTGTTATTTTTCTTTAAAATACTTATTGCATTTACTATTAAAAGTTAAGGGGATAAGGGCATGATTGTATTGATATTAATATCGGTTTTTTTGGGAGCCATTGGACAGGTACTTGTAAAGTATGGGGCAGTAAATCTTAATTTAGATTTTACTATAAAATATTTGATTCCAAGTATTTTAAGCATATTAAAAAATTTACCTGTTATGCTAGGAATTGTATCCTATGGATTAAGCTTTTTGATATGGATAAAAGTCCTAAGCAAGGTGGAATTAAGTTATGCTTATCCTATGGTTAGTTTAGGATATATAATAACTATGGTGTTTTCTTATTTTATGTTTAAGGAAAACATATCTTTTATAAGAATATTAGGAGTAGCTTTTATAATGTTTGGGGTAATACTTGTTTCAAGAAGTTAGAATAAAAAACTCTGACTTATCTTATTATAAATAAAGAATGTTGTAAATTAAATTGTAATGGAGGAATGAAAATGATATTGTCAAAAAAAGCTGAAAAAATTCAACCCTCTATAACTTTAGCTATAACAGCTGAAGCCAAAAGAATGAAATCAGAGGGAATTGATGTAATAGGTTTTGGAGCAGGAGAACCTGATTTTAATACACCAGAAAATATTCAGGAAGCTGCAATAGAGTCTATGAAAAATGGGTGCACAAAATATACTCCAGCGTCTGGTATTTCAGAGCTGAAAGAGGCTATTGTTAAAAAATTTAAAAAAGATAATGGACTAAGCTATAATACAAATCAGATTATAATATCTACAGGGGCAAAACAGTGCCTTTCAAATACATTTTTGGCTGCATTGAACCCTGGAGATGAGGTTATAATACCTACACCATATTGGGTAAGCTATCCTGAACTAGTTAAACTTGCAGATGGTGTGCCTGTATTTGCAGATACAAAAGAAAAAGACGGATTTAAATATACTTTAGAAACTTTAGAAAAAGCATATACTAAAAATACTAAAATGATTTTATTAAATAGTCCTAATAATCCAACAGGAACTATTTATTCAAAAGAAGAACTTGAAGTAATAGCTAATTTTGCAAAGGAAAAGGATTTGCTCATTTTATCTGATGAAATATATGAAAAATTAATATATGGTACTAATGGACACATAAGTATAGCAAGTTTGTCAGAAGACGCTTACGACAGAACAATAGTTATAAATGGAGTTTCAAAAACATATGCCATGACAGGATGGAGAATAGGCTATGCTGCAGCAAATAAAGATATAATTAAGGTAATGTCAAATATACAGAGCCATACTACTGGAAACCCTAATTCTATAGCACAATATGCAGCTGTGGCTGCTTTAAATGGAAAAGATACTCAGATTAAAAGTATGGTAAGTGAATTCAAAAATAGAAGAGATTGTATGGTAAGTAAGATAGATAAAATGAAAAATGTTTCTTGCTTGAATCCAGAAGGTGCTTTTTATGTAATGTTAAATATATCAAAGCTTTTTGGAAAAACTATAGATGGTGTAGTAATAAATAATTCTTTAGAATTTTCGCAGAAATTATTGGAGAAAGAAAAAGTAGCAGTAATTCCAGGTCTTGGTTTTGGACTAGATGGATACATAAGGTTGTCCTATGCTACGTCCATGGAAAACATACAAAATGGAATGGATAGAATAGCTAAGTTTATATCTCAATTAAAATAGCCTGTGGCAGTTTTTGTCATAGAACAAAAAAATTGTATTGAAACGTAAACAAAAAATGGTATAATAAGTAGAGAAAGATTTGTCACATTGTGGTATATAATATTAAAGCATAGAGGTGAAATAGATGATTTCTAAAGAAGTTATAGTTAAAAGTTCCACAGGATTACATGCAAGACCTGCAACTCTATTAGTAAAAAAAGCTTCTTCATTTAAATCAGATTTATCCATAGAATTTGATGGAAAAAAAGCTAACATAAAGAGTTTAATTGGAGTTCTTTCATTAGGCGTAACAAAAGATTCTACAGTCAAGATTAGCGCATCAGGTAATGATGAATCACTAGCAGTAGAAGAGATTATTAAATTAATAAATTCATTAGAAGAGTAAGATAATAAATATAAGACCTATATAAAAGTATAGGTCTTATATTTATTGATAGCCTTTTTTGGCTTTAAAAAATAGTATAATCATATCTATTCCTGCAGTTCCTATAAGTATATATAGTATTCTTCCAATTAAATTAACAGGGTCACCAAATAAAACCTCCACTATGTTAAAATCTAATAAACCTATTAGTCCCCAGTTTATTGCGCCGATAACTACTAAAATTAAAGAAACTTTATCTATGATACTAAGTTTATACATATTTTGCTTACTAGGTGGGTAAATATTCCCAAACCCAATAAAGTTCACCTCTTTCTTTTTTTATTAGTTCTTAATTAAAGTATATTAGCTATATAATAAAATAGAACAGTTTGTACACCCTATTTATTGGATAAAATTTGTTCAATATATTATTTTAGTGAATATAAACGTGTAATATAGCAAAAATATATGTTATAATATGAATAATAAAAACAATTATATTACATACGTACGGAGGTATTTTTAAAATGAGAGACACATACACAACTCCTTTAAACACAAGATATGCATCTAAAGAGATGAGCTATATATTTTCTGATGAAAAGAAATTTAAAACTTGGAGAAAACTCTGGGTAGCTCTTGCAGAGTGTGAAAAGGAGCTTGGACTTAATATAACTTCTGAGCAAATAGATGAACTGAAAGCTAATATGGAAAATATAAATTATGAAGATGCAAAAAAAAGAGAAAAGGAAGTAAGACATGATGTAATGAGCCATGTATATGCGTATGGACTACAATGCCCTAAAGCTAAGGGAATAATACATTTAGGTGCAACTAGCTGTTATGTGGGGGATAATACCGACCTTATAATAATGAGAGAAGCCCTTCATATAATAAAGAGAAAAGTTATAAATGTAATAAGCTATCTTACTAAGTTTGCTTTGAAATATAAAGATATGCCAACTTTGGGATTTACTCATCTTCAACCTGCACAGCTTACTACTGTAGGAAAAAGGGCAACTTTATGGCTTCAAGACCTTTATTTAGATATTGAAAATATAGAATTTGTCATACAAAATATGAGATTTAGAGGTGTAAAGGGAACTACCGGAACTCAAGCTAGCTTTATGGAACTTTTTAATGGAGATGAAGAAAAAGTAAAAAGATTAGATACAATGGTAACTAAGAAAATGGGATTTGAAAAGGAGTTTATGGTTACAGGCCAGACCTATACTAGAAAACTTGATTCCATAATATT
Source organism: Clostridium sp. AWRP (assembly GCF_004006395.2). NCBI lineage: Bacteria > Bacillati > Bacillota > Clostridia > Eubacteriales > Clostridiaceae > Clostridium > Clostridium sp. AWRP. Next base: position 1,449,000 of record NZ_CP029758.2, read on the forward strand.
AAATACCCTATCAGAAATTGCTCAAAGTGCATATAAGTTCAGCAATGATTTAAGAATATTACAGAATATGAAAGAGATGGAAGAACCTTTTGAAAAAAATCAAATAGGATCTTCTGCTATGGCGTACAAGCGAAATCCTATGAGATGTGAGAGAATAGGTTCTCTTGCAAGATATATAATAGTAACAGCTTTAAATCCTGCTATAACGGCTTCAACCCAATGGTTTGAAAGAACTCTTGATGATTCAGCAAATAAGAGAATATCTATACCAGAAGCCTTTCTAGCTCTTGATGGAGTACTAAACTTATATATGAATGTATCGGAAAATATGGTAGTGTATCCTAAGGTAATTGAATCTCATGTAGCTTCTGAACTCCCTTTTATGGCTACAGAAAACATAATAATGGAAGCTGTTAAAAAAGGTGGAGACAGACAGGAACTTCATGAGAGAATTAGAGTTCATTCTATGGAAGCAGCTAAAATGGTAAAAGTTGAGGGAAAGAAGAACGACTTATTGGAAAGAATAATAGCAGATTCTTTCTTTAAGATGAGTGAAGAAGAGATACTTTCACTAGTGGATTCTAAGAAGTTTATAGGCAGAGCACCTGGTCAGGTAGTTGACTTTATCCAGCAGCAAATAAAACCTCTTCTTGATAAAAACAAAGACATCTTAGGAGAAGAAGCTGAAATAGATGTTTAGGCATTTTCTTTCAAATGCCTTAAGCTATAGAATAAATATATAAAAATAAAAATTAAATCTGCAACTTAAATTAGAGCCTTCATATTCTAATACTATAGGATTACCCTACAGCATTAGTTATGGAGGTGTTTTAATTGTCCAAAAGAAATAATGCAGATGATTTAATGCAATTAGCTTTATATATGTTGCCAAAATATATGAAAAGAATACAAAAATATAATAAGATGTATGCTGATTCTGATAATGAAAAAGAGTACTATGAGCAGGAATATGCTGACAATAAAGAAATATTTGATTTTATACAGAAAAATATTATAGAAAAAAATATGGATCTATTAAAAAGTGGATCAGAAGATAAGACTAAAAAGATTGTTGATAAAACTGATATGAAAGACAAAGATGTAAAAAAGGAAAAAGATAAATCAGAGGAAAAGAAGGAGGACAATAAAAAGGAATCATCAAAAAAACATAGTTCCCATAGGAAAGAAAAAAATTTGAAAAAGTTAAATGGAGAAATAAAAAAAGATGGTACTATAACGTTTAAAAATAAGTGCCTTTTAAACTGTAATTCAGGAGTAATGGGTTTGCTGAATAAATTTGGCAATGAAAAATTAGACTTGTATGTTAAAAATGATACAAGTGATATTTTTAAACAGGTAAATGTAGTGCATTCAGATGGGGAACTTGTTAGATTTAATGGTGGAGATTCTGATATTGTGGTACCTATAAAAAATATAGTAGGATTATATTCTACTAAACTGTCCTCTATGGAAAAGCTATCAGAGGAAGACAACTATAAAATTAGCTGTCCCCTTGAAAAAACTATGAGAGAGTATTTTAGTTCTTTAAAGGGAAAAGTTATAGAGCTTTGTACAAAGGGTGAAGAAAGTTTTAAGCATTTAAAAAATAGAACTGTTACAAATGTAGGTAAAGGATTTGTTATAGTAGATAACAATACAATGGTGACATTTTATAATATACTATTTGTGAAAGAATTAAAGAAAACACAGGGGACACCAGAGTAAAAAACTAATAATAAAAACGTACCTAAAGTATAGGTACGTTTTTATTATTGAGCATTTTTTAACTTTTCAATACCAATTTCTGTTCTCTTTATAGACTCTTCTTTGCCTATAATATCAGCTATTTCAAAAGCTCCACCAGGGGTGGATTTTTTACCGGAAAGGCCAATTCGTACAGGCCACAGTACTACTCCATTTTTAACGCCCATTTCTGATATTAAGTCCATGCAGCATTTTTCTATATTTTCAAAAGTCCAGGGTGATAGTCGTTTAAACTTTGGAAGAATTTTTTCAAGCACTGTAAGTGAGCTTTCTAAATTTGATTTCATTCTTTTGTGCACATATAGGTCTTCAGTGTACTCTGGAAGTTCCTCAAAGAAATCCAGAAAGGCAGGTATTTCGCTTAATATTTCAACTCTTGTTTGAAGTAAACTACTTATCTTTAAAAAATCTAAGTCCTTTGAAATTACTTTTTTATAATAAGGAAGGGCAAGAGAGTTGAATTCTTCTAAAGACAGCTTCTTTATATATTCCCCATTCATCCACTTCAGTTTTACATTATCAAATATGGCAGGTGATTTATTGATATTTCTATAGTCAAATTCTTTTACAAGTTCCTCCAAATTAAAGATTTCCTGTTCACTTCTTGGGTTCCATCCTAAAAGTGCTATATAATTAAGCACAGCTTCTTTTAAATAACCTTTTTCTATTAAGTCCTCAAAAGATGCATCACCGTTTCTTTTGCTGAGTTTATTGTGTTCATCTTTCATTATTGGGGGACAGTGAACGTATATTGGAATTTCCCATCCGAAAGCTTCATACAATCTATTGTATTTAGGAGCAGAAGATAGATACTCGCTTCCTCTTACTACATGAGTTATTCCCATAAGATGATCGTCTATTACGTTTGCAAAGTTATAAGTAGGATATCCATCTGATTTTATAAGTATCATGTCATCTAATTCAGAATTGTCTACAGATATGTTACCATAAATTTCATCGTTAAATGAAGTGACACCTACTTCAGGGTTGTTTTGTCTTATAACATATGGGATTCCCGATGCTAAATTTTTTTCTATTTCTTCCTTTGAGAGGTGTAAGCAGTGCTTATCATATTTATAAGTATCTGAATTATTTCTGAGCGAGTCTAGTCTTTCTTTTGTGCAGAAACAATAGTATGCTTCCCCTTTTTCTATAAGTTCTTTTGCGTATTTTAGGTAAATATCAGTTCTCTGACTCTGTACGTAAGGACCAACAGGGCCTCCTATATCAGGTCCCTCATCATGTTTAAGACCTGTAGCTTTTAGAGTATCGTAAATTACATTTAGGGCTCCTTCTACAAATCTTTCCTGATCTGTATCTTCAATTCGGAGTATGAAATCCCCATCTGCATGTTTTGCAATTAAATATGTATACAGCGCAGTTCTTAAGTTTCCAACGTGCATATATCCTGTTGGACTTGGCGCAAATCTCGTTCTAACTTTAGCCATTTTTTTCACTCCCATTATTTTAAAGTAAAAACCTTTCATCTATTTTAGACGAAAGGTTGTAAGTTTTCTACTACCCTTAAATAATATAATAATAGAGATTTTGTGTCAAGCAGGTTTATTATGAACTTATTTGTAAAATAGAGAAAATGGATATTAAATGTAGATAATATTAATATATGAAAGGAAAATAAGTATATCATAATAAATGGGCAGGAAAATAAATTTGACATATATGTTGTCTATTGATATAAATAATATAGCACATATATTATTTATACAGCATATATTTTTAAATATAAGGATAAATGTTATGTAATAATAAAGTAAAAGTACATAAATTTTTTATAGGGGGAAAAGATAATGTCCATAAAAGTTGGAATTAATGGTTTTGGAAGAATAGGAAGGTTGGTTTTGAGAATTGCCCAAGAAAGATTGAAGGACAATATTGAAATTGTAGCAATTAATGCAAGAGCAGATAATGAAACTCTGGCACATCTTCTAAAATACGACTCCTGCTACGGAAGATTTAATGGAAATGTAAAGGCAGCAGAAGATTCAATTATTGTAAATGGTTCTAAAATAAAAGTGTTTAGGGAAAATGATCCTGAAAATTTACCTTGGGGTAAATTGGACGTAGATATAGTTATAGAATCCACAGGGAAGTTTAAAGATAGAGAAAGTGCATACAAGCATATAAAAGCTGGAGCAAAAAAAGTTATTATTACAGCTCCTGCAAAGGATGAAGACATAACTATAGTTATGGGAGTAAATGAAGAAAAATTTGATGTTGAGTCTCACAATATTATTTCAAATGCATCTTGTACAACTAATTGTTTGGCACCTTTTGCTAAAGTATTAGATAACAAGTTTGGAATTATAAGAGGTCTTATGACTACAGTTCACTCTTATACAAATGACCAACAATTGCTTGATAAAACTCACAAGGATTTGAGAAGAGCTAGAGCTGCAGGAGAATCTATAATTCCAACTACTACTGGAGCAGCTAAGGCAGTGGCAAAAGTATTGCCTAATTTGAAAGGAAAATTAAGTGGTTTTGCACTTAGAATACCTACACCTACAGTTTCTATTACAGACTTGGTCTGTGAACTTTCAAAATCTGTTACGGTAGAAGAGGTAAATGAAGCTTTTAAAAGAGCTTCTGAGGGATCTATGAAAGGAATACTGGGATATTCTGAAGAACCACTGGTATCTATAGATTATAAGGGAGACGACAGGTCTTCTATAGTAGATGGTCTTTCAACTATGGTATTAAAGGATAATATGATTAAAGTAGTATCCTGGTATGATAATGAATGGGCTTATTCCTGTAGAACTGTAGACTTGGCAAACTATATTGCAGGTAAGATGGAGAAGGCTAGCGAAAAACCTATGGATATGGTTGCAGAAGGAGTTTAAAATATCAATCAAATTTTCATCAAGATGAAATACAATAAAAAAATTGTTCCTATGAAATTTCATGGGAACAATTTTTTATTTTAAGTTAACTTGGTTAGTTTTTTGTATAAGGCATTTGAAAGAAAATAACAGGTCAAAGGTGCGACGAATATTTTTTATCAGACAAGGAGGCAGGTTCCGCAGATAGTGAATCCTATCTAAGGGTTCTACCGACGCAGTATGATAAAAAATAGGCTAGCATACTGACTAGATATTTCTTTGAAAATGCCTAAACTATTATAAATAACGACGCCTTTTATTACGTCTTCTCTTTATACGTGCCATGATAAAAATAAATATCAATGCCAATATAAAAATTGCAGCATAAAAGGAAATAACATTTTTATCTAAGGTCTGTTTTGGCAGATCCGAATAAATATTATAATTCTTGGAGAGCTCACGCTGGCTTACAGTAAGTGTTCCCAGGGGAACTTCACCTTTTAAAGCTTGTACAGAAGTATTTTTGATGTTTATCGTTTCTTTCAAGTCCTTTTTATTCAAATCATTATCATAATATGTTACATCATCTTTAATTTTAATAGGTACTTCTAGGCTCTTTTTAATACCTATAAAAGAAATAGGATTGTAGTTAATTTCTTTTCTCCCTATTATAGAATCCTTTTTATGTAAAACAACAGGCTCTTTTGAGTAACTCCAATTTATTATTTTTTCCATATCATTAAATACATAACTGTCTGCAGGATCATAAACTGAGCCCATTACGACTCCTATTATTTCTCTTCCATTTCTGTTGTAAATTGCAACTAGGCATCTTCCAGCTGCATCGGTATATCCAGTTTTACCTGCAATGCAGCCATCTTTTCCTAAAAGCTTATTTGTGTTTTTAATGGGAAAAGCAAGTCCTTTTTTAGTTTTTATAGTATTTGCAGGTCTTTCCATGGCCTTTTGTATACGTGGAATTTTAAAGGCTTGTCTCGCTATAACACTCATATCGTAGGGTGTAGTATAGTGATTTGGATTATGGAGACCATTTGGTGTTATAAAGTGAGTGTTTTTTAAATTTAGTTTTTTTAATTCTTCATTCATCTTGTCAGAAAACGTAGGTGCGTCCTTAGATACATTTTCTGCGACGACGTATGCTAAGTCATTGGCAGAATACATTAAAAGTCCATCCATTACATCTTCAGCAGACATGGTATCACCTACCTCTATAGCGTGTAGATCTCTATTTAAAGAGGACGGTGGTTGAGCTTTAGCATCAGCTGTGTATGTTAACATATCCCCTGGTTTTTTATTTTTTTCAAGAAGAATAGCTGTTAAAAGTTTTGTAGTACTAGCAGGGTACATTCTAATATCTGCATTTTTTTCATATATTATTTCATTTGTCTGCATGTCCACTGTTATGGCTGCTTTACCGTATATTTCAGGTAGAGCAGTTGAATTATCAGCAAGTACATTAAAAGATAAACAAAATATGAAAATAAATGTAAGTAATAAACTAGTATTTTTAAATTTCAAAGTACATCACTCCACTTATTTAATATTTATGTATATGTTTTATTAAAAACATTATATAATTAATCATGACATTTTAAAGTATAACATTATAAAATTCATTTTACAATTGAGAATTATTTGATTTTAGGAGGTAAACAATGATAGATAAAATAAATAATATATTTAAATCTAGAAAAGCAAATATGATTGGACATTATAATAAAAATTCAGTTATGATTCCCTTATACAGCAGGGACGGGGAATTAAATTTGCTATTTGAAGTAAGGTCTTTAAATTTAAAACATCAACCTGGGGATGTATGTTTTCCTGGAGGAAAAATGGAGAAAGGGGAAAGTCCAAAAGATACAGCTATTAGAGAGACTATGGAAGAGCTGAATTTAAATAGGGAGGATATAGAATTTATAGGAGAGATGGATTACATTGTCACTCCCTATAATTTTATAATGTATCCCTTTGTATGTAAGCTAAATAGGGAAGATATAAGTCCAAGTAAGGAGGAAGTAGATCATGTATTTACGGTTCCTTTAAATTTTTTTATGGATAAAGAACCTGTAGTACATGAAATTGAGATAGTTCCACACCCAGAAGATGATTTTCCCTATAATCTCTTAATAGGTGGAAAAAATTACAAATTTAGGAACGGAAAAATGCCAGTATATTTTTATTCATATGAAGATTATACTATATGGGGATTTACAGCACTAATAATAAAGAAATTTACAGATATAATTGGAAATGAGATATAACTTATTGACAGTATTCTTAATATATTTAACACTTAGAAGGAATTGTTAAGAGGTTGCAGCCATAGGATAGATGGACAGGTAATAAATTTATTACCTGTCCATCTACAAATAGCATTAATATTATTCTACATAAGTTGAAGAATACTTACTGAGAAGATCACGTTTTAAATCCCAGAGTTTTTCAGATAAATCTACATAGTAATGATGAGGATTTTCAAATCTCAGCACTTCAGGCCACAATCTGGACAATTCTTCTTTTGCTCTATCTCTTATGTCTAGCACATCAGGGCAGGTGTATACAAGTTTTCCCTTATCAAATATTTTTACTCTTAAATCTTTTATATAATAATCTCTTATTTTTTTCCTTTTCCACGTAAAAACTGGATCAAATATTTCTATGGGCTCATCCTTATTGATTTCTTCATCTTCTAAGGTTATTAAATCTGCAATTGCTTTATTTTCTTTTTTACTATAAATTCTATATACTTTTTTAAATCCAGGGTTAGTTATTTTCTCTTCATTTTCACTTATTTTAATTTTAGGTATTATTTTACCTTCCTTATCCTCTATGGCAGATAGCTTATATACTCCACCAAATACTGGTTCTGATCTTGCAGTTATAAGCCTTTCTCCTACACCAAAAGAATCAATGCAGGCACCTTCTCTAAGTACGTCAGTTATGATAAATTCATCTAATGAGTTTGAAATAACTATGTTAACATCTTCAAGATCAGCGCTATCAAGTATTTTTCTACATTCTTTTGTTAAGTAAGTTATATCTCCGCTATCAATTCTTACTCCCTTAGGTTTATGGCCATTTGGAATTAAGATTTCTTTGAAAACCTTTATAGCATTGGGTAGGCCGGATTTCAGTACATTGTATGTATCAATAAGTAGTACACAATTATCAGGGTATACTTCAGCCCAGGCCTTAAAAGATTCATATTCTGATGGAAAAAGTTGTATCCAACTGTGAGCCATTGTACCAACTGCAGGCATACCAAACATTTGTTCAGATATAGTACAAGCAGTGGAATTACATCCACCTATAACTGCAGCCCTGGCACCATATATAGCTGCATCAGGAGCTTGAGCACGCCTAGAACCAAATTCCATTACAGGTCTAGTGCCTGCTGATCTACAAATCCTACTTGCTTTTGTTGCAATTAGAGTCTGGTGATTTATAGTTAGAAGTATCATGGTTTCAACAAACTGAGCTTGAATAGCGGGGCCTCTTACAGTTATTAGCGGTTCATTTGGAAATATAGGGGTTCCCTCGGGTACTGCCCATACATCACAGCAAAATCTAAAATCTTTTAGGTAATTTAAAAAGTCTTCTGAAAATTGTTTCTTACCCCTTAGATACTCTATATCTTCATCTGTAAAACTTAAATTTGACAGGTATTCTATAACTTGTTGAACACCTGCCATTATGCAATAACCACCTTCATCTGGAATCTTTCTGAAAAACATATCAAAATAGGCTATTCTATTACCCATATTGGTTTTCAAATACCCGTTACCCATAGTAAATTCATAGAAATCTACTAGCATTGTGAGGTTTCTCTCGTTTCTCACATTAAAGTTCTTTGTGCTTTCCATAATGAAAATCTCCTCTTATCTATGTTTTTATTATGATAAAAAAATATACATATGTATACATTGTAATACTTAAATTATCATATTACAAGGTTGCACATTTACAGAATTCTGAACTTTATTGAAGAATGTAATTCATGATTTTATCTCTAAATTTTATCATACCTTCATCTTTTAAAATGTTTTTTTAGATTATAAGTTGTAGTAAAAGGGTCATCTGAAGCCATTACAAGAGACATTACAGCTGCACCATGAACTTTGGTTCTTAGTACTATATCTATATTAGTCTCAGTTATTCCACCTATTGCAATAACTGGAATTGAAACGTTATTTATGATTTCTTTTAAAAATGAAATACCCCTGCCTTTTAGTCCTTTTTTACAGTTTGTTTCAAAAATATGTCCCGCAAGGAGATAATCTGCGCCTTTTTTTTGTGCGTTTATAGCTTCCAAAGTATTGTGCACAGATACACCTACAGTGCATTTCAATTTTAAATTGCTATTCATATAATCTTTATAACTTGTGTGAAATCCTTTGGAGTCTATTTTTAAAGCTGTTTCTATATTGTTGTTTATTATTAAGGGTATATTGTTAGAATCTGTAATTCTCTTTATTTTCTCAGCAATTGGAACCAATTGACTGTAAGTAAGATCTTTTTCACGTAAAATTATGGCGTCTGCGCCACCTAATATGGAACCCTTTAAGATATCAATCATGTTCTTATTTTTTACAAGCTTTCTGTTTGTTACTATATATAATTTTTTGTTCATAGTATCATGGACTCCCAATCTTTTCTTTTATTTCTAAAAATAAAAAAGAGTGTTTATATTGTAAACACTCCTTGAAATATATCTTTATTAATTTGCATCCCTACGGTAGTGTTAACTACATCAAGTTCAAAGGGTCAGGTTTTACCTTCTCAACCAAACTGGTTCCCCCACAACAATTTATTGATTTATAGGTATATAATACTACTTAGTCTTATATATGTAAATGATTTAGAATATTGTTTGTAATAAAATGGCATAAACTATAGAAAATTATTCTAATATTTTGTATAATTAGAATATGAATTTGTGATTATTTGTATGCTTAGGTAACTTTATGGTTGATTTACAAAATTAATGGGAGTATTACGTATGGTAGATATCATATAAAAAGTATTAAATTAGATAAACTTTATGAGGGGAGTTTTAAAGAATTATGGGTAAAAAAAATATATTAATAATTGATGATTCTTTAAGTGTGAGACAATTTATAAGGAAAATTCTAGAGGAAGCAAATTATAAAGTATATGAAGCAGGAGATGGTGAAGAAGGAATTAAAGTATTTAAAGAAAGTGGTAATATTGATCTAGTAATCACGGATATATATATGCCTAAAAAAAGTGGAATAGAAGTTCTTATAGAATTAAAAAGGGAGTATAAAGATTTAAAAATAATTATTCTTTCCGATGGAGGGGAAAAAGATTTTTCAGATGAAAATGGAATATGTGAAGATCTTGGAGCTACTTACTTTTTTAAAAAGGATTGGGTAAAGGATGAACTTATAGAATTAGTAAATAGGATATTTATCAAGTGATTCTTATGAAACAATTTTTTTAGTTAATAGTTAAGAGTTAAGAGTGAAGAATTAATAGTTAATGTGGATTTTTTTCCGTTACACTACAAAAAATCTTTAGTTAATTTTTGAAAGCTCGTTTTGCTAAAGCAAAACATAGCCGAGTTGATTTATATAAAATTTAAAGATTTTTTGCGATAGCTAAAAATCATCCTTCACTATTAATTCTTCATTATTAATTCTTAATTTGTGAGAGTTGAGTAATTAATTTAAGATTAAGCTGCTATATAAAATATAGTAGCTTAATTTTGTCTCTTAGCTAATTTTAAATTTATTTATTTCAGCTGCTAATTGTTCTGCTAATATTTGAAGATTACTTGAATGCTTTGTAAGTTCTTCCATAGTGGCTGATATTTCTTCTGTGGAAGCTGTAGTTTCTTGTGAAGCTGCAGCTGTTTCCTGTGATATAGATGAAATATTATCAATTTCAGATATTGTAGCTTGCTTTTTCTCATTTATATCGGAAATAGATGTTTTTACCTCATCAACTTTAGCAATCATTGATTCAATTGATTTTAGAATTACTTTAAATATTTTATGAGTTTGATCTACGGCTAAATATTGCTCATCTACGGCATTTTCAGCGGATTTAATAGCATTTACTGCTGTCTCTGATTTATTTTGTATACTTTCTATAATTTTCTTTATCTCATTGGTTGAATTTTGAGATTCTTCAGCCAGTATTCTTATTTCTTCTGCTACTACGGCAAATCCTTTGCCAGCTTCGCCTGCCCGTGCAGATTCTATACTTGCATTTAATGCTAAAAGATTAGTTTGTTCTGTTATTTCAGATATTGTTTCAGATATACTATTTATCTGTTTAGCACTTTCGTTCATGTCACGAACTATATCATTGACAGAGGTAGTAACTGTTTTAGCTTTATTCGATTTTTCAGTTAAAGTATCTACTACAGAGAGTCCTTTTGTACCTAATCTTTTAGTGGCATTTGAAATTTTATCCATTTCATTAGAATTAATACTAACTTCCTCCAATCTATTTGATAGATCTTCCATTTCAGAAGCACCATTTTGGGCACCTTTAGCTTGTTCAGTTGCACCTAAGGAAACTTCTTCAACAGCTTTTGCTACTTCGCCTACGGAAGCTGTTACTTCTTCAGACATACTTGCAAGACTTGTTGACGTTTGTAGCACTGTTTCAGATGATTTTAAAACATTATTCATTAGCTTGGATATATTTTTCATCATCAAATTAAATGATGCAGCCAAATCTTCAAATTCATCTTTTGTGGAAGCAGTTATGGATACTGTTAAATCTCCATTTGAGGCCTTGGCAAATACCTCTTTTAGGTTTTTAATATTATTAGATAATCCTTTGCTTAAAAACAATGAAAGAAATGTTGCAATTAGTCCCATTATTATTATTATTAAGAAAGTTGTGGCTAATATAGAATTTGTATCCCTAGTGAGTTCGCTTTTATCTAAAGTAGCAACTAGCTTCCAACCTGTTAATTTATTTGTCTGGTATACACCAAATTTATTAGTACCATTATAGGTATAATTAACAAATCCACTGTTTCCTGATTTTGCCTTATCCCAAAAAGACAGCTTAGAGATTATATTTGTATTGATAAGTTCTTTTTGGGGATGTGCTAAGGTATTACCTGATGAATCAGAAAGAAATACATATCCTGTAGTACCTACTTTTTTTGTAGACATTCTTTCTGTAAGTGTAGTTAGAGAACAATCCAATCCAATAACACCAACTACTTGCCCGTTTTTTTCTACTGTTTGTACAACTCCAACAAGAGTTTTACCAGTTACAATGTCTTTGTAAGGAGGAGTTATTACGACTTTACCTTTGTTTGCTAAAGCTTGTTTATACCAAGGTCTTGTGGTTGGATCATATCCTTCAGGCATTGTTGAAATAGGATACATAGTAAACTTTTTGGAGGCAGTTCCGTAATATACATCAAATATATCCTTGTCACTTTCTTTTATACCTTTTAGCATATCTGATATCATTGCAGTATTATTGTCTGTATCAATGTTTATAATACCGGGATTATTTGCAGTAAGATTAATTATATCTGAAAATCCATTAAAGTAATTAGTTAATCCGCTGTCTATTTCTGAGAGAGTTTGAGTACTTGTAAGTATTAACTTATTGGTGAGAATTGATTTTGATTGCATATAGGAACAAAGACCTCCTATGGCTAGTGGAATTACACAAATTACTATTAAGCTAGTAATTAATTTAGTTCTAATTCTGTTTAGTTTGAAATCCTTAAAAGTCATTTTAATCCCCCTTTGTTATTTTATACTAATCACTTAAAAATTTAGTGCTAACTTTAATTAATATGTAATATAATAAAATAATAAAGTACATATTAACAAAAATCAACATAATTTAATAAATTTTTTAAATAAAAACAATTTAGAAAATATAGCAAAATGATACAATTTTAAAATTCATAATATATAAAATACTATTGATAATTATTGAGAAAGTGAATAATATATATATTGTAGATTACAATCGTAATTATGCCTTTAGGAGGAGTTATCATGGCAAATATACCAAAAATATCTGAATCAGAGTGGGAAGTAATGAAAGTTATATGGAACAAAAATCCATGTTCGGCAAATGAAATAATAAAGCAGTTGGAAGATAGTACAAGTTGGAAACCTAAGACAGTTAAATCACTTATAAGCAGACTTTTAAAGAAAAAGGTAATTGGATTTAATGAAGAAGGCAGAACTTATTATTATTATCCTCTATTTGATGAAAAAGAATGTGCAAGACAGGAGAGCAGTTCTTTTATTAAAAGAGTATACAATGGAGCTGCTAAAAATATGTTATTGAATTTTATAGAAGACAATAAATTGACAGAAGAGGATTTAGACGATTTAAAAAAAATATTAAATGATAGGGATTAGGAGCTTATGTTTAAATTTATTATTTTATATAAATGGGTGTTATATTTATCACTTCTAGCTAGTTTTTTAATAATATTTTTTCTAGCTGCTAAAAAAATTTTAAAACAAAGATTGAGAATAGAAGTTCAATATATTATAGGAATTCTGATTTTGGTAAGACTTATTGTACCGGCTTTACCTAAGAGTTCACTTAGCATATTCAACATAATGCCGTTTTACTTTAATAGACCACCTGTTACATCGGCAATAGATAAATTTGATTATGATCAGTATCTTACTGAGAGTGTAAATGAAAAAAGTGTAGGTAGTGCTAAAGGTGATGCTGATTATGCTTACTTAAATCCAAGTATTATTAGGGATACATTTAACATACCCGAATCATGTATGCAAGTTACATTTGAAATATGGTATGTAGGTTTTATTTTAGGCATGATTTATATGCTTATATCATATATGACATGTTTGAGAAAAGTAAGCAAGTATGAATCAATAAGGGATAAAAGAATTATTGATATTTTGCAAAAGTGCAAAAACAATATGAATATAAAGAAGAATATAAATGTTGTACAAGGCATAGATATAAAAAGCCCAGCAATTTTTGGTATGATCGCACCTAAGATATTGATGCCCTTAACTGTGATTAAATATATGAATGACAATGATATTAAAAATATATTTTTACATGAACTTTCGCACTATAAGAAAAGAGATATTTTTGTAAATTATGTTATCAGGATAACTAGAGTAATTTATTGGTTTAATCCTATTATATGGTATTTTACAAATGAAATGAAAAAGGATATGGAATTGTCTTGTGATTCTATAGCTCTTAATTATATAGAATCTGAGAAGACCAAGGAATATGGATATACTATGATAGACCTCATAAAATACTCAAAGTTTGTTAAAAAATCTAGAGTAAGTATGGCAGTTGGCATATCTGTAGATGCTAAATATATGGCCAAAAGAATTAGCATGATAAAGAAATTTGAAAGAATTTCACCTAAGGCTATTGTAAGCTCCATAATTGTATTCTGCTTTTGTATATTAATTATGCTTACTGAAGCAAAAATAAACAATGTGTTTTCACAAGATGCGTTAAATAAACAAATAACATCCAAATATGTAGTAGATGAACTTGGAGTAAATAGAATAGAGGATAATACAAGTTATCTTTACAAATGTGATCATGATGCTTTGGGAAACTGGAAATCTGTAGATATTGTTGATAATATATCTGATTTCAAAAAAAATAAAAGACAGTGGGAAGGCAACATGTATATAAAAGAAATTAAATTTTTTAATGGAGGTACTACAGATAAAAGCTGGTTAACGTGGACAAAAGGAATTGTAATTGATAAAAGTGATAAACTTTCTAGTGAATATGTAATAAAAAATATAGATGGAGAAATTTATATGTTTTTTAGGTGGAAAAATGGCGACTATGCATTTGGATGCAGAAAACCAGTTTACTATGTTTTGAAAAAGGTTTAAATGTAATATGCAAAATTTGCGAAGCAATTTTTTTAATTAATAGTTAAGAATGAAGAATTAATAGTTAATGTGGATTTTTTTCCGTTACACTACAAAAAATCTTTGATTAAGCTTTTTACTACTCGTTTTGCTAAAGCAAAACATTGCTGATTTATATAGATTTAAAGATTTTTTGCGATAGCTAAAAATCATCTTTTACTATTAATTTTTAATTATTAATTCTTAACTTGCGAAGCTTTGCTTCGCAATATTTTTAATATGTGACTGAGTTTGAAGTTATATATAAAGGAGATTTAAATGATAATGAAGAAAAAAATTTTAACTATTACGATTACAATTGTAATTATATTTGCAGTTTTGGTAGGTATTTATTTGGGAGGTATTTATTTAAGAAATATTACGAAACAGGATAACATTAAAGATTATGCAATAGATGCTAAAAAACTTTCAAATGTGGTAACGAATGAAGAACTTAAGAAACATCATTCAGATCTCGAGAGAATATATGGGTTTATAGGGCAGGATTTATCACAAAAGGATTTGTCAAAGTTATCTTTAGAAGCCATTTCAAACATAAGTTTTGATAAGTCTACAAAGTGGCCTGAAAATGTCAAACTTCCACAAGGATATGATCCAAATAAATGGTTTGATATGGGTAAAGATCCAGGACTTAATTTGAGCAAAATTCATGAAAGAGGAATTACAGGGAAGGGAATTAGTGTAGCAGTTATAGATAAGCCGATAAGGTCAACTCATGATGAATTTAAGGGCAGGATGAATTACTATAAAATAGGAATACCTCAAACAAAGCCTCATTTTCACGGATTAGCTTGTGCTTCTATTCTAACAGGAAAAACATGTGGAGTAGCAAGTGAATCAAAATTGTATTATTTTGCAACACCTGATTTATGGATTAAATCAGCAGATTATATTAAGGCTGTGAATAAAATCATTGAAATCAATAAATCACTTCCTAAGAATGAAAAAATAAGAATTGTATCTGTATCAGATGATGTAGATAAGGATAATAAAAACTATAGCAAATGGCAGGAAACTTTAAAGAAAGCCAATTCTGAAGGACTTACAGTAGTACATGCAGATTTATTTAACAAGGAAAAGTTTAGATTGGGTGGATGTGATGTTTCAAAGAATAGAAATAATCCTCTAAATTATAAGCTAAGTAAATTTTATTGGGATGAAAAGAAGATAGATAAGTCTAACATAATGGTTCCATCGGATTTTAGAACTACTGCTGATAATCGTTCTGATGCCGCCTATGTTTATTGGGGCGAAGGAGGAGTTAGCTGGGCCATTCCTTATGTTACAGGACTTGCAGCTTTGGCATGGCAGGTAAATCCGAATTTAACCTTTGATCAAATATTAGATAAACTTATAGAAACAAAGACCACTACATCAGAAGGTAGAAATATAATTGATCCAGAGAAATTTATAAACTCTATAGCTAAGTAAATTATATTAAAAGATGATTTCTATATTTATAGGAACCATCTTTTTTAGTTATAATAGTTCTTAAGTTATTTAAATCTAGTAAAAATTGATGTCAGAAAATATATTGTATCTTCGTATTAATATGTGAGAAGCTTCTTAAGGAGGAAAAAATGTGAAGATAGATGAAAATAATTTTATAGAACAGATAAAAAAGAAAAATCCAAAATCTATTGAATTTGCAGTGGATAAATATAGTAATTTGGTATTTAAAGTAGTGCGCACAGTGTTGAATTCTAAGTTTGAAGCACAGCATTCGGAAGAATGTGTAAATGATGTGTTTTGGGCTGTGTGGAACAATATTGAAAGCTTTGACAGCGAAAAGGGAAACTTTAAATATTGGATTACTGCTATAGCAAAGTATAAATCCATAGATTGTAAAAGAAAACTTTTTAGCAAAGGTACAGATAAAAGTATATATGATTACAGACTTGAGGATGAATTTAATGTAGAAAATGAATTGATATCAAGGGAAAATAAGGAGGAACTTTTAAAAGCTTTAGATATTATGAAACCTCAGGACAAGGAGATATTTGTGAGAAGGTATTTTCTATATGAAGGAATAGAAAACATAGCAAAGAGCTTTGGAGTTGATAGGAGCTTAATTGACAAGAGACTTTCAAGGGGACGTAAATTTTTGAAAGAAAAACTTATAGTCTTGAAGGGAGAAATATTATGAATATGAATGATTTTAATATGGAAGAAAAAGATATATATAAATTGTTTAACGATGTAAAGATTGAAGAAAGCGAGTTTGAGCCTATGGATGAAGAAGTTACTGATATAGAAAAACAGAAGATAAAGAAAAATTTAAAGAAAAGAATAAAAGGTCAGAGAAAATTTAAAATATTAAAATATTCTTCTATAGCAGCAGCATTAGGTTTGATATGTACTATAGGTATAGGTACTATTTCTCCAGCCTTTGCAGAAAATATCCCAATTTTAAATTCTATAACACAAAAACTAAATGATGAATTTGGTTCTCATGGATCTTATGCCGAGTATTCTCAAATTGTAAATAAACCTGTTACGAGCAATGGGATAACTCTTACTATAAATGAAGTAATAGCAGATGATTCAAAGCTTGTGATAGGCTATACGATAAAAAGTAATAAAAAAATTCAAAATTTAGAGACATTTAGTTTGAGCATGTTTTTGAAAGTTGATGGAAAAATGTCTGGTTCTACTGGAAGTTCTGCAGGAAATTATATTGATGATCACACATATGTTAAAAGTGAAGAAATTCATACTGATTTAATAAAGAATGCTTCAAAGAAGATTAACATAGCTTTAAATGTGGATGAGATATCAAATATAAAAGGAAAGTGGAACTTTGCTTTTAGTGCATCAAAGGATCAGTTAGTTAAAAATAGTGTTGTATTTAAGCCAAATATTAAGCTGGATTTTCCAAATAGCATTGCAAAGGTAGATAAGATTGTTTTTTCTCCTATAGATACTTCTATCTTTGTAAGTGGAAATTATAAAGATAAGGAAAAGGTTAAAAAGAATATGGAGGTAAATCATGATGATAGCTTAATGGATTATGATTATTGGGTCGCTTATGATGACAAGGGAGTTGAACTTATACCTAAAGGGTTAGGCGGTGGAAGGGGTGATTCTAATACGGGAATATTCAATATTGAAATGCAGTATAACAAACTTAATAAGATTCCTAAATATTTAACTATTGTTCCATGTAAAATTACTCCTTCAGCTGGAGGCGGTGAGGGTATGGACAAGAATGGTAAAAAAGTACATTACACCATTAAAAGTAAAAAACAAGTAGAAATAAGCAAGACAATTGATGGAGTGTATCCTATAGAACTTTCTCAAGGGAAAATGGGAAAAATTGTAATAGAAAATATAGAAACAAATAAGGATAGTACCACAGTTAAATACAGGGCAGAAGGTAAAGCACCGTATTTTCAGGCACAAGATCTTTGGATAAAAGATTCTAGTGGAAAAGAAGTTGATTACAAAAGTTATGATATAAAAAAGGACAACAGTAATCCAAATGAATTTGTAAGGCAGTTTAAAAAACTCGATCCAAACAAGAAATATACTATAGTTACCGATGATTTTAGCAATGTGGAGTTCAGGGAGGACTTGAAGTTTACAATTAATTTAAGTAAATAATATCAAGTGATTCTTAGGTTCAGGTGGAGTTTGCTTATAAGGAATACATTTTCTCCATCTGAACCTTAGAAGAACTTATCCAGGTGCGTATCAGTGCTTATACCCAACTTTGGAGAAGATGGGGGTGTTAGCAATGGTAGCAATCGGATAAAAATTCCAGGTAATTTGATTGAATTATCTGGAATTTTTATATTTATAAGTTATAGAGCTTTTCTTTAAACAAGTAGTTTATCTAAAAGCTATTGTTTGTGGATTCAGTTAATTTAAACCTATAATTTATAAAAAAGGGACTTTCAAAAAAATGTTGACAAGTAAGGAAAAAGTGTTTATAGTACAATTGTAGCATGTGTGAACGCAGTTCACACATGCGAACAATAATTAACTAAGGTGATAGTATGTCTAATTATAAAGAAAATAAATCAGCAGCACGAGTAGTAGATATATTGGTACTATTGGCTCATAGTGAGAGGTCTTTAGCGTTAAATGAAATCTGTAGTAGTAAGGATTGGCCTAAAAGTAGTACCTTTGAATTGATTCAAACTCTAGTAAGTAAAGGTATTCTTGAAATGGATGACAAGAGGCTTAAAACCTATAGATTAAGCTTACTAGCATTTGAAATAGGAAGTGCGTATCTTTCAAATTTAGGTGTTACTGATGTAGCAAGAGCATATATCCAGGAACTTAATAAAAAGACAGGTAGTACAGTATTTCTAGGAATAGAAGACAATGGAGATATTGTGTATCTTGATAAAGCTGAGAATCACTCTATTATGAAACCTACAGCAAAACTGGGATCAAGGCGTCTTATATATACAACAGGGGTTGGAAAAGCATTACTTGCTGCATATACTGATGATAAAATTGTAGAAATACTTCAGAAAAAACCTTTGTTAGGCAAAACTAAATTTTCACATACGTCAATAGATGAGATACTAAGAGATATGCATGAAATAAAAAAACGTGGATATTCAATAGATGACCGTGAAGACAACATAGAGATGTATTGTATGGGTGCTGCAATTTATGATCAGTTTGGCAAACCAGTTGCTTCTATAAGTGTTGCAAGCTTATACAATTCAATGAATGATGAAAAAAAGATATTTGTTTCTAATGCAGTAACAGATACTGCTATGCAGATTTCTAGAAGACTTGGTTATATGGGCAATAAATTATACATGGACAAATAAGCTTATGCCATGTGTATAAATTTATTTTAATAAACAGAGTTCTTGGTTTCAGGTGGAGTTTCTTTCTCCATCTGAAACTTAGAAATCGTTATCCAGGGGCGTAGCAGCCGTTATCCCCCACTTTATGAGAAAAGCAGATATCCCAAATCTTTGATTTGGAGATAGTCGCTTTCGCTGTGTGCGATGGGGGGTATTATGGCTGGTAGCCATCGGATAAAATGTTATTGAGTACTTAATTTAGTAAAAGGAGGAGTTTTTTGAATGTGGGAAAAACTAGAAAACCTAAAAAAGATTGAAGAAACTGGAATTCTTCTGATGATTCGTTTAGATAGTGAAGATGAAGCTATGAAGGTAGCTGAAGCAGCTATAAAGGGTGGAATTTTGGCACTAGAAATTACTATGAGCGTACCGAATGCACTTGGAATTGTTAAAAAGCTATCTAAAAAATATAAAGAAAAGGGACTTGTTATTGGAGTAGGAACTGTTCTTGATCCAGAAACCGCACGGGCAGCTATCCTTGCAGGTGCAAATATGCTTGTAAGTCCTAATTTAAATCCAGAAATGATTAAAGTGGGAAAACGCTATCAAACAGTTATTATTAGTGGTGCATTTACACCAACGGAAATTGTAAATACCCTAGAAGCAGGTGCAGATATTGTAAAATTATTTCCAACAGAGTTCATTGGCCCAGCTTATGTCAAAACAGTTAAAGGTCCATTGGTTCAAGCAGCTATTATGCCAAGCGGCGGAGTAACCCTAGAAAATGCCGGAGAATGGCTTCAAGCAGGGGCAACATGCCTTGGAGTTGGCAGTGGTATAACTAAAGCGGCTCAAAAAGATGGCGATTACACAAAAGTAACTAAAGCAGCTGAACTATTTTTAAAAGTAATTAAAGAAAGCCGCTAAAATAATTAAAATTTCAATTTGTCTCGTATTGCATGGATACCTTTGCAAAGGCATTTGACGGTGTAACTTTGCAAAAGTAAGTGCAGTACCTGAAATCACACATAAATAACGATTACAAATCATGAAAACGGTTAATTAAATATGATTGGAGGATTAATAATGAAACAAGAAGAAAACACGTCTAATACACAATCTACGGATAATTCTAAAAGTAAATTAAACATTCGCTGGGCTTTTGTTATTTTACTACTAATTGGGGCAATTGTCAATTATTTAGATAGGGCAAATCTTAGTGTTGCCAATACAACTATTGCAAGGGAATTTCATTTATCATCAACTCAAATGGGGCTTTTGTTATCTGCATTTTTATGGCCCTATGCAATTGCAAATTTGCCATCTGGATGGTTAGTAGATAAATTTGGACCTAAGAAGATGTTTTCATTTGCATCAGGATTTTGGTCTACAGCAACTATCATATGTTCTTTTATAAGTTCATATCCACTATTTTATTTAATGCGTATGATTTTGGGAGTAGCTGAGTCACCATTTTTTACAGCTGGACTTAAAGTAAATCAGAGGTGGTTTTCAGATGAAGAAAGAGGATTGCCGGTTGCAATTATAAATACAGGCTCACAAATTTCTAATGCAATTGCTCCACCGATTTTAACACTTTTGCTAGTTGCTTTTGGATGGAGAAGTATGTTTATTATAATAGGTGTACTTGGTATTTTGGTTTTGTTAGTATGGCAAAAGCTATATAGAGATCCTACATCTGAAGAAACAATTGCAATAAAAGGTTCTCTAGAAGCTGCTCAAGAAGTTAGAAAATCAGGGAAACAAGCTTCATGGGGAGAATTATTTAAACATAGAAACACATGGTTTATGATAATAGGAAATTTTGGAATAATGTTTACTATATGGGTATATTTAACATGGCTTCCGTCTTATTTACAAAAAGAGCGTGGCTTTAGTTTAACTCAAAGTGGTTTTATAGCTTCTCTTCCATATATATGTGGTATTGTAGGAGTACTTTTAGGTGGAACTATATCAGATTACTTAATTAAAAAGGGTGTTCAGGCTATAACTTCACGTAAATTTCCTATAGTTGGAGGAGCACTTATTGCAGCAGTATCTACAGCTCCACTTCCATTTATAAAGAGTACTAGTGTAATTATTGTACTTCTTTGTGTTGGATACTTTGCATCACAATTGCCTTCAGGAGTGATATGGACTCTTGCAGCTGATGTTGCACCAAGTAATCAAGTTGCATCACTAGGAGCAATCCAAAATTTTGGTGGATTTTTAGGAGCTGCGATAGCACCAATAGCAACAGGAATTATACTGGACAAAACAGGAACTATAGGTGGGGTATTCTTAATAGGGGCAGGACTCCTTATCCTTGGAGCTATTTCATACGGAATATTTTTAAAGCCGGTAAATAAGGGAGGCGCAAATTAATGACTCCGAGAGCTGTATTTTTAGTTGGACCTGCTGGTTCTGGAAAATCAACAGTTGGAAAACTTATTGCATCACATTTTCAATTTGCATATTTAGATAAAGATGTAGTGTGTAATAAATTTACGGGTAAATTGCTAGAAACTCAAGGAATTTCTCCTAATGCTCGTGATGGTTGTGAATTTTATCAAAAGCGGATTATGCCGATAGAATACGAGACTTTGCTTCAAATAGCGGCAGACAATATAAAAAGTGGTATATCAGTAGTATTGGATGCTCCATTTGTAGGATATTTTACAGACCAAAACTATATAAATAAGTTAAAAGAAAAATATAGCCTTGAAAACTATGTTCCCTTGGTTTTAAAAGTAGTAGTATCATCTGAAGTATTACTTAAGAGAATTAAAGAACGTAATTTTAAAAGGGATGAATGGAAGCTTAAAAACTGGGATATTTTTATAGATAGTTTAAAATCCAAACAGTGTCAATGGAAAAATGTTAAGATAAAGGAATTTGATAATAGTAGCGAAGAGATTGACACAAATAATTTATTTAAAATAATAGAAGAAAATTGTTAATAGGATTTTATTAGCAATGCCAGAAATGGGTATAGAGTTGTTTGAAAAACAAATCTATGCCCATTATTCTATTATCTAGTTATCCTAAAACGTATCAATTTTAAAATTCTTATAGCATATGTAAAAAGTTACCACATTTAATTGGAAGTGGTGAAGTATTGTTTATTGACAAAAAAAACTGCATAATATATAGTGAAAGAATATTTTGTGACGGAGGTTTTTGAAATGGCATTAAGAAATATACGTACTTTAGGTGATGAAATATTAAGGAAGAAGTGTCGGGCTGTAGAAAAAGTTGACGATAGAATTTTAACTTTACTTAAGGATATGGCGGATACGCTGCATAACACAGAAAATGGCGCAGCAATAGCAGCACCACAAGTTGGTGTCTTAAGAAGAGCAGTTGTTATAGACATGGGTGAAGGTATAATATACCTAGTAAATCCAGAAATAATTGAAGAAGAAGGAAGCCAGGAAGTTATAGAAGGATGTTTAAGTATTCCTAATAAGTGGGGAAAATTAATTAGGCCTGCGAAGGTAAAAGTAAAAGCATTAAATGAAAAAGGTGAGGAATTTACAATAACAGGAGAAGGAGATTTAGCTAAGTGTTTATGTCATGAAATAGAGCATTTAGATGGAATACTCTTTATAGATAAAGTAACAGAATTTATAAAATAAAGGTAATACTGAAATATATTGTATTTGTTTCAAAATAATACAACATATTAAATAATGTTTGATTTTTTATATTATATTTATTGGATAACAAGTAATTTGTTTATATTTATTTATGTGAGTCTGCTGTAAAGCAGGCTTATTTTTTAACCTGTAAAACCTAAGCCATATGTATACAAAATATTATAGTAATTCATTGAATTATGCATAATGAGGTAAATATATACATAATATGGTCGATATTTCTAGTATAGGTTAAATTGTTTTAAAAATTTAACATATATTTTACTAATAAGCAGGGGGGATTTTATTATGAAAAGTATAAAAATGAAATTATTAATACCTATTGAGATGTTAATTCTAATAGTCATAATTGGATTAAGTGCTATTTCGCTCAAAATGTCATCTAATGCAATTACAAATAATAATGTTAATACTATGCCAAAGATTGCAGAAGAAGGAGCAGATATTGTTTCAGCTAAAGTTTCAGAACAATTAGGTATACTTGGACGGATTGCATTAAGCAATTCTATAACAGATAGTACGAAATCTGTAGATGATAAGCTTGTGTATCTAAAGGATGATGTTAAAAGAAATAATTACATTAGCATGGCAATTATCGACTTAAAAGGAAATGCTAAATACACTGATGGAAAATCTGCAAATATTTCTGACAGAGATTTTTATAAAAAAGCGTTGTCAGGTAAGCCTAATGTTTCTGATCCAATTATAAATAAGGTAGATAAAAATTTAGTTGTGGTATATGCTGTACCAATAAAGGAAAATGATAAGATAATTGGTGTGATGGCTGCTGCAAGAGATGGAAATAGTATCAGTGCTATATCAGATAATATAAAGTTTGGTAAAACAGGAAAGTCATATATGATATCAAATACTGGAGTTACAATAGCAAATACTAATAAAGATTCAGTAATTAAAATGAATAACGCTATTGAAGCTTCGAAAAAAAATCCCGGACTAAAGGGACTTGCGGATATACAGAAGAAAATGATTAATCGTGAAGAAGGTTATGATACATATTCTTATAATGGAGAACATAAGTTTGTAGCATTTGCACCGGTTCCAAATACAACATGGTCTCTTGCTGTTGTTATTAATAAAAATGAAGTAAATTCACAACTTAATATTTTAACAAAGGTTATAATAATTCTTGCCGTTTTATTTCTAATTTTAGCTTTTGTTATCGTATATTTTATTTCAAATAACTTTGCTAAAAGGATAAAAATTGCAACTAACTATATTACCACAATGGCATCTGGTGATTTTACAAACACAGTGCTGGAAGGTGATTTGAAAATGGAAGATGAAATAGGTACAATGGTACAGTCACTAAATACTATGCAGAATTCCATAAAGAATATGTTACTGTTAGTAACAGATAATTCAAATAAAATAGACGAAGATTCACAAAAATTATCATCTATTTCTGAGGAGATGAGTTCATCCTCAGAGTCTGTATCACTTGCAATTCAGGAAGTTACTAAAGGGACAACCTCCCAGGCTCAAGATTTAGTATCCATAACTGAAATTTTAAATACTTTTAGTCAGAGTCTAGAAAAAAGTATCTATAAAATTAAGGATATTGATAAAAAATCTAAAGGAATTATGACACTAGCTGGAGAAAGCAGCGGACAGATTCACAAGCTTTCACAGTCCATAAGTGATACAACAAATACATTTAAAAATTTTGAAACGAAGATTACAGAATCTGGTAAAAATATAAGCAAAATAAATGAAATAACTGGTTTAATTAATTCAATATCAGAACAAACAAATTTATTGGCACTTAATGCTGCTATCGAAGCTGCTAGAGCAGGAGAAGCAGGAAAAGGTTTTTCCGTAGTTGCAGATGAAATTAGACAGCTTGCGGAACAGTCAAGCGATTCCTCTAATAATATATCAAAACTAATTGCTGATATTTATAGTCAAAATAAGGTAATGGTAAATACGGCTGCTGAAGTTGGTAATGATTTAAATAAACAAACTTCAGTTATTGATAATACATTAAATGCATATAATAGCATTATTAAAGCTGTAAATGAAATTATTCCTAAAATTGAAGAAATAACAAATGCTACATCAGGTATAAATGAAAGAAAAAATGAAATCCTTACTAAAGTAGAATCTGCGGCTGCTGTTGCAGAGGAAACCTCAGGTGCTACAGAGGAAATATCTGCTTCTTCTGAGGAAATGAATAGTTCTTCTGTAGAAGTTTCAAACGCAGCTAATAATCTTACTTCTAGTACAAAAGAAATGAGAAATCAAGTTAAAAGGTTTAAGTTATAATTGATTTCATATTATATCTTATAGATTTGAAAAGCCATGAAAGCGGTTTCTCCAATTTTATTTGGAGAAACCACTTTTGTTATTTTTTAGTGTACAAGCTAATATCTGCTGTGAGTGTCTTTTCCGCAAACTTGGTAACCTTTTTCACTGCTGTAAACCTTCCACTGTGTTTTTGAACCAAAGTCATTGTTATTTATATTTGTAGGCTCTTCATCATTTTTTGATTTTCCTACTTTTTTATTATCAGTTTTATCTCCTAGTTTTTTTATCATAGAAAACACCTCCTTTTATAGTTTTACTCCAAGATGTTTTTTTATGATATGTATCTTAAGGTCTTATTTCCATAAGAGTATATTATAAAATTATTACAAATAATTAATAAAAAATGTTATAATTAACTAAATGGTAAAGATAACCTAAAATAAAAAAGAATTGCTAAATCATATTTTATATAAAAATAGCAGATAATAAACGTAAAATATTAAATTATTAAAGTAAGGTGGTATTATGGGAAAAATATATGGATTTTATACAATGCCGCATCCGCCTATTGCAGTTCCTGAAGTAGGACGTGGTCAGGAGACGAAAATAAAAAATACATTAAATGCATGTTATAAAGTTGGGGAAGAAATAGCATCTATAAAACCGGATACAATAATAATAATTACTCCTCACGGCCCAATGTTTAGTGATGCAGTTGCAGTGTCTTATGAGAATAATATACATGGTGATTTAGAAAAATTTGGAGCTCCTGAGGTAAGTCAAAGTTCAAATATAAATCTGCCTTTAACAGAAAAAATAATAGAGTATTCAAAAGAACAAAATATTTTAATAGGAAAGATAACAACAAGGTCTGCCCAGGAATATGGTATGGAATATGAATTAGATCACGGTGCCTTGGTGCCGTTATATTTTGTAAATAAAAAATATCCAAATTACAAGTTGGTTCACATAACTTATGGAATGCTTTCTAAAATGGAACTCTATAAATTTGGAATGTGTATTAAAAAAGCTGTAAATGAGGTCAATACCAAGGCAGTATTTATTGCAAGTGGAGATTTATCTCACAGGCTTACTAAAGATGGACCTTATGAATATAGTCCATATGGAGAAAAATTTGATAGAGAAATAACTTCACTTCTTGAAAAAGGTGATGTTTTGAAAATATTTAATATGGATAAAGAAACTGTAAATGAAGCAGGAGAATGTGGACTCAAATCTTACTATATAATGTTGGGGGCCATGGATGGATGTGATATTAAAGGTAAAATCCTATCTTATGAAGGGCCTTTTGGTGTTGGATATGGTGTAATGAGTTTTTCACTTAAAGATGATGGTAGGGACACTTATAGTAAATTAACAGAAGAAAGACAGAAAATAATTGAAGTAAAAAGAAAAACTGAAGATCCTTATGTAAGGCTTGCTCGTGAAAGTTTAACTTCATATTTGGTTTATCATAAATATTTAGAAAACCCCGATTATATAACTGATGAAATGAAAAATAACAAAAGGGGAGTTTTTGTGTCCATGAAGAAGGAAGGTCAGCTGAGGGGATGTATTGGAACTATTTTCCCAACAACAAAGAATACGGCTGAAGAAATTATCAAAAATGCTGTTTCATCAGGAATAAATGATCCTAGATTTATGCCAGTTAGAAAAGATGAGCTTGAAGATATAGATTTTTCCGTAGATGTGCTTACAAAGCCAGAAGAAGCTTCAAAAGGGGAACTTGACCCTGAAAGATATGGTGTAATAGTTCAAAAAGGTTCTAGATGCGGTCTTTTACTTCCAGATTTGGAAGGAGTGGATACTGTAGATAAGCAGCTTCAAATTGCACTTGAAAAGGGAAACATATCTCCTAATGAAGACTATACTATTGAGAAGTTTGAGGTTATAAGGCATAAGTAAAGTTTTTGAGTATTGGAGGAAGATAATTTTTGTTACATGAAGGACTGTTCTATGAAAAACAGAATGATAGTGTAAAATGTATGTTATGTCCCCATAACTGCATTATAGGTGATAAAAAGCAGGGAAGATGTTCTGTTAGAACTAATGAAAATGGTGTACTTCAATCTATAAATTATGGTGAAATAACATCCATGGCAGTTGATCCGATAGAAAAAAAGCCCCTCTATCATTTTAAACCAGGCAGGAACATTCTGTCTGTAGGAAGTTTTGGATGTAATTTTTCCTGCAGCTTTTGCCAAAATTATACCATAGCTCAGTATAGGCCTAAAAGTCAGTATGTGCCTCCTGAAGAATTAATAGAAGCATGTTTGAACATAAAAGATAATGTTGGAATAGCTTTTACTTATAATGAGCCTAGTATATGGTATGAATATGTATATGAAACCTCGAAAAAGCTGAAAGAAAGTCATCCGAAATTTAGTATAGTACTTGTTACAAATGGATATATTGAAGTAGAACCACTTCAAAAGCTTTTACCTTATGTAGATGCCATGAATATAGATTTAAAGTCATTTAATCCAAAATACTATGAAAAGGTATGTGGAGGAGATGTTGAATCCGTACTTAAAATTATAAGTGAATCAGTCAAGAAGACTCATGTAGAGGTAACCACACTGCTTGTAAATAACTTAAATGATTCTGCTTTGGAAGTGGAAAGTATTGCTTCCTATCTTGGAAATTTAAATAGAGACATTCCACTTCATCTGTCAAGATATTTTCCAACTTATAAGATGGATAGACCAGCTACAGATATAGATGTAATGGTACAATCAAGAAAAATTGCAAAAAAATATTTAAATTACGTCTACCTTGGAAATGTTCAAGGTGTTGACAGTTCTACATATTGCCCTAAATGCAGAGAGCTTTTAGTAGAGAGAAGTGGGTATTTTACTGAGGTTCGTATGGATAGCAATAAATGCCCTAAGTGTGGATACCCTATAAATATAGTATTTTAAAATCTAAAGCAGGTACTTTGTTAAGGTTACCTGCTTTAAATTATGGCAAATAGTATTTAAGATTCATTGGGTAATAGTTTAAAATGGCCATTCTAATCATTTCCTTTGAATTATTTATATATGTATGGGTTTTAGAGGCATCAAATGAAATCGAATCTCCTGGACTTAAAACATAGGTTTTATTGTCTGTTTCAAGAGTAAGCTTTCCATCAAAAACCAGAATGTACTCATACTCATCCTCACCGTGAGAATTTGAAGTATATGAACTTGCTGTATCTAATTCAACCCTAAACAATTCAAAATTTCTTTCATTTTGAGTAGAAAAGTGGCAGTAAACTCTGTATTTTCCATCTTCACTGCATTGATTTATAGTATCCTCTTTTTTTACTAAAGTAGTTTTACTTTTAGGTTCATCTATAAGTGCTGTATAGGGAACTTTAAGCCCATTTGCCAGTTTCCATATTGTGTTTATAGTTGGGTTTGATTGACCTCTTTCTATTTGACCTATCATAACCTTGCTAACACCTGAGAGTTCAGAAAGATTGCTTAAGCTGAGCTTTTTATCACTTCTAAGTTTCTTGAGATTTGAAGCAATTATATTATTTAAATTCATTTTATTTCACCTCTTGACAAATATAACGTACAGTTGTATAAATATAATATACTAAATTAAATTATAACGTACGATAGTTATATTATAACATACAAAATAGAACTATTAAATATTAGGGGGCAAAAATGGCTGAACAAAATACAACTTACTCAAACAAGAATTCTTTTATAAATGGGGCAATAGATTGCATTCCAACTTTGTTTGGATATTTAAGTATAGGATTTGCCTGTGGGGTAGTGAGTAAATCCTGCGGCATGACTATTTTAGAAACAGTGGCTATGAGTACTTTCATATATGCAGGTTCATCTCAATTTGCTGCTGCAGGAATGATACTGTCATCGGTATCAGTTCCAGGTGTAGTCTTGACTGTGTTTTTAGTAAATTTAAGACATCTTTTGATGAGTGCATCTATAGCACCTTATTTTAGTAAAAACTCACTTTTTAAAAATTTTACAGTAGGGGCGCTTTTAACGGATGAAACTTTTGCACTTGCTTCATCAAAGGCAAATAGTGAAGATAAAATAGATTATAAGTGGATGATGGGAATAAACTTTACAGCCTATATAAACTGGATCTTTGCAACTTTTATCGGGGCATGCTTTAGCAGCTTGATATATGATTATAAAAAATTTGGACTTGATTTTGCACTTCCAGCTATGTTCATAGGTTTATTGATTTTTAGTGTAAAGGAAAATTCTAATTTAAGAAAATCCTGTGTAATTATAATTTCCTCTGCTGTAATTTTACTTGGTTCTATTAAATTTTTATCTGCACACACGGGAATTATGATTGCAGCCATACTTGGAGTAATCATAGGGGGTGTAATAAGAAAATGAATATGTATATCTGGTATATAATTATAGGGGGCTGTATAGTAACAATACTTCCTAGGACACTTCCTATAATGTTGATTTCAAGAATTAATATAAATGATAGGACAGCTGAATTTTTAAAATATATTCCTATTTCTATTTTGACAGCTCTTGTAGTGTCATCACTGTTTATTTTAAATAATAAATTTTGTGTAGATATATCTACTGTACTTGCATCAATTATAACTGCAGTAGCAGCTGTTAAAAAGAACAATCTGCTTTTAACTGTAATAGTAGGAGTAATATCTATAGCAGTGTTAAGAATGATATTTTAATCTAAAAATTAATAAATATTTATGAGGAGGATTTAAAAATGACTGAATTATTATTTCAAAAAGATAGTTATTTAAAGGAGTTCAAATGCAGCATTGTTAGTGTAGATGAGGAGCAAAACGCTGTAATTTTGGATAAAACAGCTTTTTACATAGGAGGAGGTGGCCAACCTTGTGATACTGGAACACTTGAGAACGGCCAAAGTTTGTATACTGTGAAGAAAGTTAAAAAGATAGGCAATAATATATATCATTATATTGATGGAGAGTTACCTGAAGTTAATGAAGGTTGTATTGGAAAAATAGATTGGGAACATAGGTATAAATTGATGAGAACTCATACTGCAATGCATATTTTGTGTGGTGTTGTGTGGAGAGACTATAAAGCACAGGTTACTGGTGGAGATATGGATTGCCTAAGTGCAAGAATGGACTTTGAATTTGAAAACTTTGATAAGGAATTGATAAATGAAATTCAAGAGAAAATCAATAAGGAAGTAGAAGCTAAGAGAAACATCAAGGTAAATATTCTTAAAAGAGAAGAAGCATTTAAAATTCCAGATTTAATAAGAACAAAAATAAATCTTCTTCCCAAAGGAATTAATGAGATAAGAACAGTTGAAATTGAAGGACTTGATCTTCAAGCAGATGGAGGAACACATGTAAGAAATACTTCTGAAGTAGGAAAAATTAAGATAGTAAAGTTTAAGAGCAAGGGAAAAATCAATAAAAGAATATATGTTGAAATAGAAGATTAGATGGAGGTTTTTAACTAGCGGTTAAGTTCTTTATACAAATTCAACTATACATCCATTGGTATAAGAGCTTCCATAAGGTATACTAAGTGTTGTAAGTACTTATAATCAAATTATGGAGTGAATATGACATGGATAAATTGCAGATAGGTGAAGTAATATTTAAATTTAGAAAAGAAAAGGGAATTACACAGGATCAATTAGGAGGATTTATTGGAGTATCCACAGCAGCAGTGTCAAAGTGGGAAAGTGGCAATTCCTATCCAGATATAACTCTTCTTCCTGTACTTGCATCATTTTTTAACGTTTCTATGGATGAACTTTTGAATTATAAAGTTGAGATTTCTGAAAAAGAAGTTATGGAGATATTTAAAAAATGTGAAGTACTGTTTAGTAGTGATAGGGTTGACGAAGGAATTGATAAATCCATGGAATACATATCAAAATATGAATCAAGTTACTATTTGAAATATATGATTGGATGTCTGTTTAATATGTATTCATGGAAAAAGGGAGAAGAAAAAATAGAAAATATAATGCTTAAAAATTCTGTTGAATTGCTTGAAAATGTAGTGCAAAATTGTGATTATACAAAATTAGTTGAACAATCACTATTTCAGCTTGGTGGTATTTATTCTTCCATTGGAGAAAATGACAAGGGAATAGAAGCTTTAAATAAAATTCATAAAAATCAATTTAATGTTGATTTTATGCTTGCAAACATATACTTAAGCAAAAATAGGATGAAAGAAGCGAGAAAGATACTTCAAAGTCAGCTGTGGAAAAATATATTTGGAATTAGTTTTACCTGTTTAGCATTGGCTAAATCTTATATTAAAGATAAAAACTCAGATGTTATAGATAAATATTGCAATTTGGCTGTAAGTGTTAAAAAGTTATTTTCTCCAGAATGTGATAAAGTTATTGGTATGCATGTAGAATATATGAATTTTGCACAAATTTACCTTCAGTTTGGTGAAAATAAAAAGGCTGTAGAAATGCTGCACAAGTGGATACAATACATTAAAAATAATGATATAAATGCACCTAAAGATTTTTCATCTAGCTGGTGTTTCAACGAACTTTCAGAAGGAGAACGTGCCTTTACTTTGGATTTGTATGAAAATATGATGAAGGTGTTAGAAGATCCGGTATTTGACCCTATTAGGAAAAGTAATGATTTTAAGGCTATTTTAAAAGATTTGAAGGAAATTAGAAAACTTAGATAGATTACGTTTAGTCCCATAATTGTAAATATTGTTTTTTAAAACTGTACAAAAAATACGCCATATGGAGTATATTAAAAATTTTTTTCTCTATACAATTGTAGTTGTATGGAGAAATTTTTTTATCTTCAATTATATTATATTTAGATCTAAAATAAGATAAAAGGAGATAAGTTTAACGGACATTGAGCATTTCAAAAATGTAAGAATGAAGGACAAAGTAATTTCCTGGGATGATTTAGATAATTTGAAACCTCAAATGCTGCCTTTAGCTATTACATTGGATAATATTTTGCTTATGTTGAGAGATTAATACGCTAATAAAGGTTAGACTGCAGGAAAGCAAATATGTGATTACAAGTTAGCACTATTAACACTTACTATAGGTTTTGATGGTGCTGAAGTAATACAATAAAGTATTATGAAAAAATAAAAAGTTACTGTATAATAAATATTAATCCATTGTAAAATTTATGTGAAGCAATAATTTTGAGGAGAGTTGGAAATGAATATTCAAATATTTGGAGTGAAAAAGTGTTTTGATACAAAGAAAGCTGAACGTTACTTTAAGGAAAGAAGAATTAAATATCAGTTTATAGATTTAAATATTAAAGAAATAAGTAAAAGGGAATTACAGAGTTTAAAGGCAGCAGTAGGCATTGATAATTTGATAAATAATAAGGCAAAAGAATATGATAAATTAAATATTGGACTGATAAGGAGCAGTGATATAAAAGAAGAGATACTTTTAAAGAATCCAAAGCTTTATAAAACTCCAATTGTTAGAAATGGGAAACAAGCTACAGTTGGATATGAGCCTTCAATTTGGAATAAATGGGAGTGATCAAATGAAAATAGATAAAAAATTACTAAAATATTGTATATATGCAGGAGCAACAGTGATTCTAATTTATATTGGTATAGTATTTTTAAATAATGTAGGTAATATATTTGCTCTGTTGTGGGATCTATTAAAAAAAACCATTAACCTTGCAAAACCTTTTTTTATGGCACTAGTAATTGTGTACTTATTGAAGCCAGGAGTGGAAAGCATTGAAAAGTTCTTAGAAAAGAAAAAGATACTAAAGAAAGCATCACACAGAAGAGTAGTGGGAATTATAGGAGTGTATACATTAGTAGTAGCTATTTTTGCAGTTGTTGTAAGTGGAATATATGTTATGATTGGTGGAAAACTCTCTCACAATGCAAGTATAGCAAATATGGCATCATATTTAAATGAATATTTAAATAACCCAACATTGTCAGTTAGTTCTGTTAGTGAAAAATTAAAAAGCTTAAATATTTCAATACCTACAAGTTTAAATGATAAGATTGCTCAAATAGTAAGTTATGTGCAATCTTACTTTTCAGCAAGTATAGGAGCAATGACAAATTCTATTGTAGCTATAGTAAGCAATATAGCTTTATTTTTTATAGCTGTAGTATTAAGTATTTATTTAATACAAGATTCCGAGTATTTCGTAGGGTTATGGAATAAAATCTTTAACCTTGTATTTGGGAAAAGTAAAACAGGGATCAAATTAAAAGAAATATTACATGTTATGGATATTACATTTTATAAATATATAAGAGGACAATTGCTAGAGGCATCTATAGTGGGAGTTTTATCAGCTATTGTACTGTATTTTATTGGAATAGACTATGCTTTGGTTATAGGAATTATTGCAGGTATTTGTAATATGATACCATATATAGGACCTGTTGTTGGAACTGTTTTGGCAGTAGTGATGGCGCTGCTAAGTGGACAACCTATCACAGCATTGTGGGCAATTATTGGAATGCTTGCAGTTCAGCAGGTGGATAATAACTTATTGGCACCTAAAATTGTAGGAGATAGTGTAGGATTGCATCCTGTATTTACTATGATTGCGATACTTGTAGGTGGAAATGTGGGAGGACTTATAGGAATGCTTGTAGCTGTACCTACTGTTGCTTCACTAAAAATACTATTGGGTAAATGGTATGATTCTCATATGGAGAAGATTGCGTCTTGAAAAATACTCCATATGGAGTATTTTCAAAAAATTTTTTCTATACAATTATAGTTATATGGGGAATTTTTTTAGTTGATGGAATTCTTCGTATGTAAAAAAATTTAAATTGGAGGTATATAAATGAAATGGGAGGTAGTAAAAAGGCAAACTAAAACTGGTATGTACATTAGCACAATAAGGTCATTTGAATTTGATAAAAAGTCTAAAGATAAAGTATATGATGAGGCATTAAAATATGCTAAACATAAGAACAAAACGTCATTTATAAAAAAGTATTATTATGAGGTGGAATTTAATTGGCAATAATCTATATATTTTAAAACTATTATTGATTGTAAAAGCATCAATGAATCCTATTTAGTTGAAAAGGCAGAAAGTGATGGAATGCAGATGTACTTAAATATAACAAAATATTCTATAAATTAATATTTTATTAAATATTTTGACAGAGTATACGAAAATAAAGTTAAATAAAAGAATGTGTTTTATTCAGCATATGGAGGAGATGCTTATATGTCAATAAAAAGAAAAATTCCACTTTTAGTAGCAATAATTGTTACTATTTTAATGACTTTAACTACTATATTTATTGATAATAAGTCTAGCAGCTTAATAGAAACTAAAACGGAAAGAGAAATAGAAGAAATATGTAATCATTCAGCTCAAACTATAAGTGCAATAATTGAAAAAGAAAAGTTGGGGATTAGAATATTTTCAGAAAAAAATGTGGTTGTAAATTTACTTAAGACAAATAAGGATTCTAGTAATATTGATGATTTAAATAAGCAAAAACAAGATATGAATTTAACTTTACAAAACTATGTTAAAGAGAATAAAAATATTGAACACATATTTTTGGTTGACACAAATGGAAATATAATTGCAGACAGTGATAAGAACTATCTTGGCAAAAACTTAAATGACAGATCCTATAATAAACCTAGTTTGGAAGGTAAAGCTTCAGTAAGTGAAGTTATGATGTCGAAAGTAACTAAAAATCCAATAATAGTGGTTACGAATCCTGTAGTAGGAAATGGTGAGATTTTAGGATATGTGGGTACAGCAGTATATGGAAGCAGTTTTTCAAAGTATCTAGCTGGTTCTAAAGTAAGTAATTTTTCATCTAGTTATGGATTTTTATTAGATTATAAAGGCAATACTATTTACCATCCAACTAAGAGCAAAATAGGTAAACCAGTTGAAACGCCTCAAATAAAAGCTGTAGCTGATAAATTAAATAAGGGTGAAAATGTAAAAGAGGATATTCTTACATACAATTTTGAAAATGTAGATAAAATAGCAGGATATAAGGTTATACCTGAAACAAATTGGATTATAGTAGTAACTTCTGATAAAGTAGAAGTGTTAAAAGATGTTAAATATATGAGAAATATTATAATACTTATAGCAATAATAGCGTCAATTTTAGCTATAGCAGCAGGATATATGTTTTCAACGAGGATTACCAATCCTATTACTAAAATAGTTAATCTTATAAATAAAACAGCAAATTTAGATTTAAATCAAGTAAAAGATCTTGACGAACTGTGTAAATATAATGATGAAATAGGGACAATGGCTAATTCTATAGAAAATATGAGAAAAGCATTAAAAACAATGGTTAAAGACATGAAAATGTCTTCGGATACAATAAATTCAAATGCTGTGTTAGTGGAAAAATTAACTGGTGATTTAAAGGTTAATTTAGAAGGTGCATCAGCAGAAAGTCAAAATCTTTCAGCTGGTATGGAAGAAAATGCAGCTTCGGTAGAGGAAGTCTCAGCTTCATCTGATGAAATTGGAAATGCTGTAAATTCCATGACCCAAAAATCTGTAGAGGGTTTAAATAAAGCTAACAGCATTGAAAATAGAGCAGAAAAATTAAAAAGAGCTGCAGTTGAGTCAAATGAAAAGGCCAATGAAATATATTCTTCTGTAAAAGATAATCTTGAAAGAGCTATTGAAAATTCTAAGGCTATTGAAAAAATAAAGCTGTTGTCTACGGACATAATTTCTATTACTGATCAAACAGGCTTGCTTGCTCTCAATGCTTCAATAGAAGCAGCTAGAGCTGGTGAAGCAGGAAAGGGATTTTCTGTTGTAGCTGATGAAGTCAGACAATTGTCAGAGGAATCTGCAAAAACAGCTGGAAACATTCAAAATGTAGTTAATGAGGTTACAGAAACAGTAAAGAATTTATCAAGTAATTCAGTAAAGCTTCTTGAATTTATAAATCAAATTGTTTTAAAAGACTATGATAAGTTAGTTGAGACAGGTGAAGAGTATAGTCAAGATGCTAAAACAGTAAACAATTTTATGAACGATTTTAGTAGTTTATCAGAAAAATTGAGTTCATCAATTAGTGAAATAAACAATGCTATGGGTGAAGTGGCAAATACTGTGACTGATGGGGCAAAAGGTGTTACTGAAATTGCTGGTAAAATAACTAATATAGATGAAAAGTTGGGTACGGTAAAGACGACCACTGAAAACAATAAACAAAGTGCTGATAAGTTGCAAGAAATTATATCTCAATTTAAATTTTAAATTTGTCAAAAAAGCTGGACTTAAAAGTTCAGCTTTTTTGATATTAAACTAAAAAATTATGGTTATGATTGTACCTTCCCCTAAAGTGCTTTCTATATGTATACATCCTCCATGGGCATCTATTATTTGTTTGGATATTGCCATACCAAGGCCTGAACCTTCTGTTGAAGCACTGGTATTTGTCCCTCTATAATATCTCTCGAAGATGTAGTTTAAATCCTTTTTAGGTATGCCTTTTCCATTATCTTTTATTACAATATGAATTTTATCTTTTTCATAAATTGAAATATCAACTTGGACATCCTCCTTATTGTGAGTTATAGCGTTAAAAATTAAATTACTAAGGGCTCTTTTAAAAAATTTTTTATCGATGAGGGCTTTTATTTTTTGATTTTCGGGATAAAAATTCACATTCCTATTTGAGTACATTGGATGATTTAGAATTCCTACAATTATATTTTGCAAAAGAGAGGTTACATTTACCTCTTCTTTTTTTAGAGGAACAGCTTTATTTTTTAACTTATAGGTTAAATTTAAATCTTCCACCAATGATTGAATATAGGAGGATTTATTGTAGATTATTTCTGAATACTCGTGAATTTCGTCTTCAGAAAAAGTATAATCCGGTTCCTTCATTATTTCAGCATATCCTTTTATAGAAGATAGGGGCGTCTTAACATCGTGGGATATAGAAGAAATCCAAGTGTTTCTCATTTTTTCAAGATCTTCTCTTTTTATTTTGTTTTCTTTAAGTGTTTTGCTTAAATTATTTAAGTTAGAAAAGACACTTTTATAAACACCTTTTTCTGGATAATTTATTTCATAATTGCCTTTCGCAAGATTATTTATGCCGCTTATTATGTTCTGAAGTGGTTTAGCCATTCTCTTCCCAAATAGAAAATAAGCTATAATTATTGCTGCCAGTATATTTATGCACAGTAACAAAATAACACCATTCCAAAAGAAACTTTTTAAGGCAGAAGGATTAAATGTAAGAGTATGTTTTGCCACACGATTAAGTGGAAAACCTATCATGTAGGCAAAACTTCTGTTATTGTATTTCTTTTCACTTACAAATACGGAGGAGTTTGCTATGTCATATTTATAAATATGGGTATATTCTATTGGGGAGTATTTAGTAGGGACTGCTTTTGGTTTATTAAAAGAATACACTTCTTTAAAATTTTCATCTATTATTTGAACCCACGCATTATTTTTTAAAATTTTGTTTTTACCATCTTCTTTTATAAATGGCACTCCATTTTTAAAGTCTATGTATTCATAAAAGTTTAAGGTAATCCTTTCAGGGGATAAGCTAGTTAAATTTTCATTAGTATATACAATTACCTTATTCCAAACAATTAAATTTATGAATAACTCAATTATGACTATAAATATTAATGTTACTAGAAATTTTGTAGTCAGGGTCCAGTTGGTTTTAATTTTACTTATAATTTTCATTTGTAGTTACCTCAAAATTAAGATTATAAAAGTTGAAATATTAAATGACAAGTACTGATGATAGCTGCCTTTGTTATTTACTATTTGCTAATTTGTTATTTAGAAATAATAAGCTTGTATCCCAGTCCTTTAGCAGTGACTATGTATTTTGGACTGGAAGGGTTATCTTCTAGCTTTTGTCTTAGCTTCCTAATATGAACCATTATTGTGTTGTCATATCCCTCATAGCTGTCATTCCAAACTTCATCGCATATCATTTGCTTGGTTAGTATTTGATTGCCGTTTTGAGCCATATAACATAAAAGATGGTATTCCTTTGGAGTGAGCACTATATTTTTGTCGGCCTTTAATACTTCTCCCTTTTCTAGGTCAATTACTATATCTCCAAAACTTATCTTTTCCTTTTTCATGGACATTTCATTTTTAATATATATGTTTCTTCTCAAATGAGCTTTAATTCTAAAGGCAACTTCCTTAGGGCTAAAGGGCTTAGTTACATAGTCATCTGCACCTAGACCAAGGGCAAGTATTTTATCTACATCATCAGATTTTGCAGATAAGAAGATGACTGGAACAAAAGAAAAGTTTCTTATATTTTTGCATACCTCAAATCCGTCCATATCCGGCATCATTATGTCCAAAACTACTATGTCAGGTTTTTCAGATTTACATAAATTTATACCCTCTGTGCCATTTTCGGCCTTAAATATTCGCCTAAACCCTTCTTTTTTAAGCACTGTTTCCAGGAGCTTTAACAGCTCCACTTCATCATCTATTAAAAGTATTTTCCTATCTAGAATATTATCGTACATGGTTATCTCCTTTAACTATCAATTGTCAATTTTATCCGATGACTACCTACTCTAATACTCCCACTTCTCCAAGTTGGAGTAAAGAGTAGCTACGTCCCTGGATAACGATTTCTAAGCATCAGGTTGAGTCAAAACTCCATCTGATGCCAAGAACTCTGTTTATTATAACACTATTTATATATTGTTTAATTAAGTAGAAGAATTTTAAGGTTCCGTTAAGGTTTAGGTAAATGAAATTTAAGTTTGTAGCTTTATTATAGGGCTATAAGTTAATTTAGGGAGGAAATTTTATGTCACAAGAAGTTTTACAAACAAAAAATTTAGCAAAAAATTTTAAGGACTTTAAGGCAGTAAAAGGAATAGATTTATCAATAAAAAAAGGTAGGGTATATGGATTTTTAGGTCCCAACGGTGCAGGAAAATCCACAACTATAAGAATGCTCTTGGGGCTTATAAAACCAACGAGGGGACAAGTTAAAATCTTTG
This sequence comes from Clostridium sp. AWRP, assembly GCF_004006395.2. Classification (NCBI taxonomy): domain Bacteria; kingdom Bacillati; phylum Bacillota; class Clostridia; order Eubacteriales; family Clostridiaceae; genus Clostridium; species Clostridium sp. AWRP. Next base: position 1,488,236 of record NZ_CP029758.2, read on the forward strand.
GTAAAGACTTAAGAAAAAATAGAATGAGCATTTTGAAAAAAATAGGATCTATGGTTGAAGCACCATCTTATTATGGCAATCTAACAGCTTATGAAAATTTACAGGTAACAGCAGAACTTTTAGAGCTTGACCATAAATATATTGATGAAGTTTTGGAAGTTGTAAAACTAACTGAATGGAAAGATAGACAGGCCAGTAAGTTTTCACTTGGTATGAAGCAAAGACTTGGTATTGCCCAGGCACTTATATCAAAACCACAACTTTTAATACTGGATGAACCTACTAATGGGCTTGATCCGTCTGGAATTCATGAAATAAGAGGACTTATCAAAGAACTTCCCAAACTTTATAACATGACAGTCATTATATCAAGTCATAATTTGAGTGAAATTGAACTTATAGCAGATGATATTGGAATTATAAATAGAGGTAAGATGTTATTTCAAGGAACACTTGAAGAACTTCATTCAAAGAGTAAAGGACAAATTTGCATAGAATCTAAGGATTTAAATAAGATAGAAGATACGCTAAATGATTGGGGATATAAGTATAAAGTAAAGGAAAAAGAAATTTTCTTAAAACCTGAAGGAAGAGAGCCGGATGAGATTTTAAAGCAACTCATATTAAAGGGCAATAGAATATTTAAATTTGTAGAAGTACAAAAATCTCTTGAAGAAATATTCCTTGACCTTACTGAGGGAGGAGAAAATATATGAGGTTTATGTCAATTTTAAAGTCTGAACTAATGAAATATAAAAGATCAGTGATGTGGAAAGGTGTATTTTTTATTCCCATTCTTTCATTTGTACTTATATTTATGGATATGCATTTTAGATGCAGTTTTTTAATGTCAGATAGCCATATAAAGTATTTAGCTCAAATTGGAATTTACGGTAAGGTAGGTGTTCTGCTCTATGAAAGTCATCTTGCTGCTTTGTGGTTCATTCTTTTAAATTTATCCATTGTTGTAGTAGCGGTTATTGTAAATTATACAGAGTACAGTGAAAATACCTGGAAGCAAATAGTAGCAAGACCAGTTGAAAGAGGAAAAATTTATTTGTCAAAATGGATTGTAGTGCTTATAGCTGCAGTTATATTGGTAATTTTAAATGGAATATTTTTAATGATTATAAAAAGTTTGTTTCATATAGATGGCAGCTGTGCAGTGATTTTTAAATATGCGGGGCTAGAGCTGTGTACGACCTTAGGGGTAGTGAGTTTTCAGCAATTTATAAGCTGTTATATGAAAAATTCTCTAGCATCAGCAGCTGTAGGATTTGCAGGAAGCATAGGAGCCTATATGTTTGCACAGAGCAAATTACTTTCATATGTAGTCCCATATGCAAATGTTCTACTGGCATTACCATCAGGAGACAGTAAAGATGCATATATTGCAGCTTTCTTTGGAATAGTGTCTGGAATCCTATGGCTTGCAGTTGGAATTTTGGAATTTAATAAAAGGGATATTAAGTAGGGAGTGAATAGCGTGAAAAATATATATAAAGTAGAATTACTAAAATTAAGACATTCAAGAATACTTAACATAGTGATGTTTCTTCCACTGTTTTTTGTAATATTGGGATTTACAAATTTCTTAAGATACAAAAAGCTTTTTACAGAGCAAGGACAAAATGTATGGAGCCAGGTATATACTCAAAGTTCAATATTTTATGGACTATTTATTATGGGGTTGTTTATTACAATTGCAATTGCTGTTTTGGTTAGAATAGAAAATAGTGAAGATAATTTTAAAAGGATGCTGACACTGCCTGTAAAAAGAAGTGAATTATATATAGCAAAGCTTGTTATAGGCTGCGGTATAGTATTTTTAAACCTTATACTATTTATGCTCCTTACAATCTTAGCAGGTGCAGTTATAGCACCTCATGGTCAAAGTATGCCAAGAGAAATGATATATGCTCCGCTGCTTGCCATTATAGCCTCACTGCCTGTTATAGCAGTTCAATATTATCTGAGCATGAAATTTAAAAATATTGCAGTACCGCTGGGAGTAGGACTAGTTTTTTCTTTTCCTGCAGTTCTTATTGACAATACCAGGTACTGGATGTTCTTTCCCTGGGATTATCCAGGAAGGGTATTACTAGGTGGTTCAAATGTAAGTTTCAATTTTCCACCATATATGTATGCAGTATCAGTTATTTTATTTATAGTAGTTATATTAGTTGGAGTGTGTGAATTTAACAATAGAGACATTTAACTTACTCAACTTTCCCACTTTTTATTTGTTCAAAGCAATAATCAGAATAAATTTGTTTAATAATATTAGCTCTATCTTTACGGATAGGAACTTTATCACCATTTTTTAAAAGAAAGTCAATTTCCAGCATAGAAGTTATATAAAACATATTTATGATATAGCTTCTATGACATCTTAAAAAGGATGCCCCACTTAGGAGATCACATAGTTTTTTTAAAGAAGAATAGGTTTTTATAACATGAGTATTTGTGTGAATAAGACAAATTTTGTTATATACTTCAATATAATAGATATCCTTTAGGAGGATTTTCATGGAAATACTTTTACTGTAAACTTCAATAAATCGAATATTGTCTGAAAACATATTTTGACACTTGTCCAGTAAACATTTAATTTTATCATAACTTACTGGTTTTATAAGGTATTGCATTGCATCTACTTCAAAGGCATCAAGAGCATGATTTTTACTTCTTGTAACAAAAACTATTATGCACTTTTCATCATGCACTCTAATTTGTTTTGCAATTTCAATACCGTTAGAGTAGATTTTATCATCTATATAAATATCTAAAAATATCAGTTGAAAATTTATCAATGTAAAATCCGAGAGCAATTTATCTCCACTTTTATAAGTGAAAATTTCAATTTCAAAATTATAATTAGTACAATATTTTTTAATCATATGAATTAGCACTTGTATGTCAGATTCTAAACTATCACATATTGCAATATTCAAAATTTAATTCCCCCAATTTATATAACATTATGAATAGAATTTATTGATTTCGATGAAACCTGAAAACGTTAAATTCTTAAGCATAATTTTATCATCAAATTTTGTTTTTAGGAAGAATTTGCGAAATAAAATGATATTTTACGAAATATTACTTGATTTTATATAAGAATTTATATATATTTTTATAAAAATAGTAGAGTGTCATTATAGGGGGGATTGTGTTGAAGAAGGGAAAATCATTGCAAACTATAGCAATTGTTACAATTTCGGCTATTTTTATTGCACTTATTACGTTAGTTACATATATAGAATACATGAATTCAAAAAAGTTGATACTATCTTCTATGGAGAAATCAGGAAAGCAAACAGTTACAATTCATGCTCAAAATTTATCTTCATGGATTAAAGCTAGATTATCACAGGTGGAGGTAATTGCAAATACTCAATTGGTGTCAAGCATGAATTATAACGAAATAATACCTTATTTTAAAAGAGAACAAAAAAATTATAATGGAGTTTTTAATAGCATTGGAATATCTGATACATCTGGGAAATTAGTTATGCAAAATGATGTTACAATTGATATAAGCTCGGAAGATACATTCCTGAAGGTTATTCAAGGAAAAGAAATTATATCAGATCCTTTTAAAGACAAGCAAAATCCTTCAGATTTAATAATATCTATGGAATGTCCTGTAAAAGACATAAAAAGTGGAAAAGCAATTGGACTTGTGAGTGGTGCATGCCTTGTTTCTACCGTTTTCAAGGAAAATACTAATTTTCATATAGGAAAAACTGATAATGTGTACATATTGAGTAATAAAGGGGATGTTTTATATAAACAAAGTAATGATCCAATTAATGAAACTAACTTATTGAAGACCGCTAACATTGAACTTAATAGGTTAGTTAAAGAAGCACTTTCTAAAGATAGTTTTTTTGGGAAGTTTAAAGACAAGGATGGTACGAAGATGCTGTTTTCTGCTCATGTAGATGGAACAAATTGGTATATGCTTCTTCAAGTTCCTACAAAAGAGTATACTTCTAGTTTAAATTCATTATTATATTTAATATTAGCAGTTAGTGTTCTTGCAATAATATTTTTAATAGTAGTATTGATTATTTTACTGAAAAAGTTTTTTAACAGACTTTTAAAGATATCTCTGATTGCAGATGAGGTAGCAGAGGGAAATTTAATGAATTCTTTGCCGGAATCTTCAGATGAACTTGGTAAAATTAATATTACTCTTAATAAGATGATAAATAATTTAAAGAATATAATAATCAAGATAAAAAATGTTTCAGAAGTTGTTGCTGAATCTTCAAATAGTTATAAAGAAGTTAGTTTAGAAGTGGTACAAGAGGGGAAAAATATTAAACAATCAATAGATAACTTGACTTCAGGGTCAAAAAATATAGCACAGGAAATACAAAACATTACTGTATCGGTAAATGATGTTGAAGATAAATCCAGAGAACTTGCGGAAATAAGTACTAAAATTGATGAAATGATAGCTGAAGCAAAAGATAAAACTTCAGACGGTTCTAAAAATTTGCATACCACAGTAGAATTGTTAAACAAAATGGAACAAAAAGTAAATGCTTCATCAAGTGTTGTAACAGAACTTTCAGAGAAGTCTAAGACAATAGAAAATATAACAACGACTATAACGGGTATATCTGAACAGACAAATCTATTAGCTTTGAATGCTAGCATTGAAGCAGCTAGAGCAGGGGAACAGGGTAAAGAATTTGAGGTTGTTGCAGAAGAAGTTAGAAAGTTAGCTGAACAGTCTGAAGTGGCTGCACAAGAAATTTCAAAGGAAATACAAGAAATTCAAGGTAAAATAACAAAGGCTGTAGTATCAATGGATGAAAGTATTAATTACGTAGGACTAGGTATTAAATCTACAGATAATATATTAGTTATATTCTCAGAGATTGAAAAAGAAATCGATAGAATTAAAACTATGAGTTTCAATGTGTCCGAAATAGCAAAAATAGTATTAAAGAATAATAGCAAAATATTTGAGTCAGTTTCAAATACGTCTGTGATGAGTGAAGAAGCATTTGCAAGTGCATTGTCTTTTCAAGACATGGTAAGTAAACAGGAAAATATATTTTTAAATCTTAAAGGGGCATCAGAACATTTAGATGAACTTTCAGCAGCATTATCAGGAGAGATTTCCAAGTTTAAGATAAATTAGAACTTAATAAAATTGTATACAGCAGTTTTCTATTGTAAACAGGAGTTCTTACTGTAAAAAATTAGTGATACAATAAAGTAAAGCAAATTTTTATGTGTACTGTTATTATAATAATAGAAAAAGGGGTATGTTAATATGATTTTAGAACGTATTTATGATTTAGCGGAGCCTAGGCTTAAAGAAAGAAAGATAAAAGATGTCAGGGTTGGGTTACACTTGATGTCAGTTGAACTTGATACTGGTGAAATAGGTGTTACTTACGTATTAAGAAAAGAACTTGGAGATATTTGTATACCTTTTCGCCAGGTTGGCAGTCTTGTAGGAATGTCTGCAAGAGAAGTAGCTGAGTGGTCTTTAGAAAGAAAAAATGTTATTAGTACTTCTTTGGGACTAGCAGTCTTGAATTCTGCTGCTGAATTTAATAAATTGAAACAAGTTGATAATTCTCAAGGGGTTGATGCAGCTTTTTCTGTGGAAATTAGAGATACGGATAATATTGGAGTTATAGGTCATATCGGACCTATAATTAATAGGCTGCGTGATAAAAAAGACCACATGTTTGTTTTTGAACGTGGTGATAATGTTAATGGTCAAGTTTATCCGGAAAGCGAGGAAGGAAAATTATTGCCACAATGTCAGGTGGTTTTTATTACTAGTTCAACACTTATAAATGGGACGCTGGAAAATGTTTTGAATTATTGCAGCAATGCTCGAGAAGTAGTTATGGTAGGTTCAACTACACCTTTATATCCTGAGGCATTTACTGCATCGGGAGTAACTGTTCTTTCAGGAACAAGGTGGCTTACATCAAACAAAAATTTTATTTTTGAGAATATAAGTCAGTGTGCAGGAATGAAGCAATTGATTAAGTATGGTGAAAAGATATCAGTAAGAATATAAAAAATTTTTTATCATTTTGTTTAGAATTAGAAAATATTAAAATAAATTGGGAAAGAGCACTTTTTTCAATTATTAATAGAATAGTAGTATATTAATAATTGAGAGAGGATATATATGTTTTTTAGATTTCCTAAGGAGTTTATGAAAAACAAAGATAAGGTATACATTATAGACAAAAAATTTGCAGACGTAAATGGGGATGGACGTGTTGAAACCTTAATGATTATAGGAAAGAAACCTTATGGAGAAAATGGTTTTATAGATGACATAGCTCTTGTTGTAAGAAATAGAAAGACAGGGTTAAATATAAAGGTAAAACCAAAAGAAAATTCTGGTTATGATCTTAAATTGTTTATAGGAAAATTTGATGAAAAGAGCAGTATACCTTTTGTATTTTTATCTATAGATTCAGGTGGCAGTGGCAGATATTATTTTGACTATATTTATTCTTTTAAAAACAATGTGACAAATCTTGTTTTTGATTATGATAAATTTAATGATGAAAATGTGTATGATGCTTCATATGAAAATTTCTATAAGGTAGGTGTAAAATCACAAAATAAAAATTTGAAGGGTGTAATAGATCTCAAATCTATAAGAGATGAAGAATACTTATCAAAGATTTACAATAAAGATGGAACCCTTAAAGAGCCTGAAGCAGCAGGAGTGCTGTCACTTTCCAATCTTTCACCCTTAAGTATAAATGGGTCTGGAATTTTTGAACTTTTAGCAGGTCAGAGGATAATAGGACTTTACAATTCAGATACTTTGGGATATGTGGAGTCTATTTTAAGATGGGACAAAGATAAGTTTATGCCTATAACAGTTAGGCTGGTAGTATCAATGTAAAGCTTGAAGTGAACAGTCTAAGGTAAAGGCTGTTCATTTGAAATTACATTAAGTTAGGGAATAGGTATAGATTTGTGAAAAAAACAAATCTATACCTATTTATTCCTTTTATATTTCAAATAACTGTTTTATAGATTCAAAGTCACCCATACCGTTTATTAATATTTTACCTTGAGAGTCGACTCGTATTTCAACTTGATTTTCTATTTTGTATAAATTATCTTTTAGATAATCATATCTATGTGTTAAAAAGTGATATCTTTGGTTGGATGAACCTACCCACGGTCTGCTTAAATCTTTTTTTTCATATATATAAGGCCCATCTATTAAAATATCAGTTAAACTTAATAAATTTTTAATGCTACTATATGTAGATTTTTGTAGTTCTTCTAATAAATATCCTGTAAAGGTGACAACAGATAAGTTTTTTGCTTTTAGCAGCAATGCAAGCTTACTTAAAGCATCAGCCTGTTCAAAAGGTTCACCACCAACAAAAGTTACTCCTTCTATTTTAGGACCTTTTAGTATTTTATGAGCTAATTCTTCTATTTTTACTTCATAACCTTTATTTTTATCCCACGTAGAAGGTGCGGCACATTTAGGGCAATGTCTAGAACATCCTTGTACCCAAATACAGGCTCTTTTGCCCGGACCTTCTACATTAGTAATAGGCAAAAATCTGTGAATTTTAAGCTTCATTTAAGAGCATCTATCCTTTCTTAATCAGCTGTTTAAAATAGAATGTTTGTTAAACGGCTATATGTGTGAAATTATTAATAATTTTTAAACATTAACAGTTATAACAATAGAGTTATCTTCCATGATTTCTTCACTCTCAACATTATATCCTTTTTCCTTAATTTTAACTTTCAAATTTTCATATGTCTTATTTTGTACATTACGTTTATAACCTTCATCCAATTCAGTTAAATTTTGAAACATTTCTTTTGAATTATTTTCATCTTTAAACTCAATTAGATAGGGTGAGTTCCCATCAAGCTTAAATTCAAATTCAAAATGATCAATTTTGCAAAGGATATCTCCATTACTTTGTTTTGAATAATTAACTCCATAGTCCTCTAGAGTTTTTATTAATATGTTTTCATCTTTGAAATTTGTTGCATAGGATTTTGAAAAAGTACTGCTTTGATTTTCTGAAAGATTGCGAATAAATATCTTTCTTCCTGAACTTATTTCCAATTTTTTTATAAAGTTAATTACTCTTTCTTTTGAATCATATATAGAGAATTCTGCAATCCATTTTCCATTGATTTTTTCCCAGAAAAAAAATTCCTTTTTACCATTTAAATGAGTTTTTATAACGTTATACCCAAATTCTTTGGCATCAAAACCAGCTTTAATTACTGTGCTAATTAAAGCTTCTTTGTTTTCAAAATTTGTTTCAATTTTAATTTGAGATGATTCAACCATTTTATTAAATTTATCTTTTCCCATGATACCGCGTATAGCTAATGCTACAGGTATTAATACTAAAGATACTGACATACTAAATTCCTCCTACAATACAGTAATTTAAAAATCTATGGCTCTTCCCCCTCTAGAGGATTTAATGTCTTCCGGACTAGTACGCTTTTCTTTAAAATCAGGATAAATATTAGATTCTCTAGATTTATAATCTGCACGATCTTCTTTAGGAGTTGCTGCTACAGCTCTTATATTGGCCCATTCACGTATAGCTCTAATTTGTTCAGCTTGTGTTACAACAAGAGGAACTGTATTAGTTATACTTTTTTCGAAGTCTTCAAGCTTAATGCTCCTATCTTCAAAATAGGCTTCATATAAAGCAGATATTACGACTTGTTCAATTTCTGATCCTACAAAACCTTCAGTCATATTAGAAAATTTATTTAAAACATCATCATTTAATTGAAAGTTTCCCCTTACAAAATCATCTCTTAATCTCTTATTTATATGAACTTTAAATATATCTTTCCTCTCATTAAAAGTTGGCAAGTCTACAAAAAATATTTCATCAAAACGCCCTTTACGAAGTAATTCTGCAGGAAGTTGGCTTATATTGTTTGCAGTTGCTACTACAAATACTGGTTCTGTTTTTTCTTGCATCCAAGTTAAGAAAGTGCCAAATATTCTTGTAGTAGTTCCACTGTCTCCAGAATTTTGTCCACGCATACCCTTTTCAATTTCATCTATCCAGAGTATTGAAGGAGAAACTGCTTCAGCAGTTCTTATAGCTTTCCTCATATTTTCTTCACTACTGCCAACTATTCCACTAAATATTCTTCCCATATCAAGACGTAAAAGAGGAAGTTGCCACATGGCACTTATTGATTTTGCAATTAAGCTTTTACCACATCCAGGAACTCCAGTTATCAAAACTCCTTTAGGAGCAGGTAGTCCATATTTTTTTGCAGAATCAAGCCAAGATTTATTACGTTTCATAAGCCATTTTTTTAAATTTTGTAATCCACCTACATCTTCAATTTTTAAGTTACTTTTTACAAATTCTAGTATGCCAGTTTTTTTAATAACCTGACACTTCTCGTCTAAAATTAGATCTATATCATTAGAATCTAAGGTACCATCTTGAGCCATTGCACGTGCAAAAGAATTTTCAGCTTCTTGAAGGGTTAATCCTAGTGCTGCTTTTGATAATCTTTCCTTTTCATCTTCATTAAGGTTTATTTTAATCCTTCCAGATCCATTAACTTCTATCATTTCATTTAATAGTGACTTTATCTCATCTGCATTTGGAAGGTTAAACTCTAATATACTTATATCTTTTTGTAAATCTGTAGGCAAAACTAAACTTGGACAAACAAATAGCACATTTTTAGGCTTTGGATTTTGTTTTATAGAAGAAGATATGTCTCTTATTTTTCGAACTATTTCATTATCTTGATTCCTTCCATTAACTCCAAAAAAAACGTGAAAGTCCTTTAAAACAAACACTGAGGCTTCGGAATACTTTTCTATAAATTCCAAAGCTTTAATTGGTGCTTTCGTGTCTTCTGAACCTTTTTCATTTTCTCCAATTATTCCTGATGTTAAACTCCAAGTAAATATTTGTCTGGTAGTTCTTATAATTTCTTTATCTTTAACTACATCTCTTATTACCGATAAAATTCTATCTTCCTCCCAGGTAGGAATATATATATAAGGAAATCTAGCCTTTAATAAACTACTCAAATCTCTTTTAAATTTGAAAGTGTTATTTTTTTCCATTAGTATCGCTCCTTAGTATCATATTGTTAAAAGTCAACAATTCTTCCGCTTTTAGTAGAAGTTTTATCATTTTCAGAATTATTCTCATGCTTGGTTTCAATTTTACTTACTACAATTAAGGGTTTAATTCTTTCAAATATATGAGGTTTTAGTAATAAGAGTTCTGCAAATTCATCTATTGAATTAAAGTATCCTTTAGTTTGTCTGTGATTTATTGCCTTTTTAGCAAGTATTAATCCTATGCCCGGTAAATTAGCTATTTCATTTTCAGAAGCTATATTTATATCTACAATTTTATTTTTAGTATTTTCTTCATCAGTCATTTTTTCGTGTGAATTATTATATTCATTTTTTACAAATTCTTCTTTACTTAAATTATGTTTTACGTCAATATCACTTTTAATTGTTTCCATAGTTTCGTAATCTTTTAAGGATGATTTTGATAAATTATGTTTAAGTATAATTTTATCTATTTCAGATTTTGATAAAATTTTCCCATGCTGTATGGCATCTAATCTAATGAGGTATTCGTTTCTTATTAAAAAAGCATGTACTATTCCAATTATACCTAAAATCAAAGTTAATATTCCAACTAAATTATTTGCTTTACCAATTATCATAACTATTATAAAAGGTATTGAATATATTAGTCCACAAAGTGACCATTTTATATATCTTACTTTATAAGAAATATAAAAAAATCCTATCCAATTAAAGAAACATAATGTAAAAGTAAAAAGTATCCATAAGGAATTCAAAATCTCCCACTTTTTGGCTCGAGATGTAATGCTCATTTTGACACCAGCTTTCATAAAACATTAAAAGTCTATTTTACGTCCTTGAATTTTTGGCTTTTCTTCAGTATCTTCATTAAATGTATCCTTTTTTAAATTTACATTCTCAATATTTTGACTCAAATTTGTATTGTTGCTTTCAGCATTAATCAGTTTATCTATATCAGTATTACTTAGCCTTGATTCACTTAATTTCTTATCATATTTAATAAGGAAATCTTCTCTTATTTTGAATATATGAACTATACTTATTATCCCTGACATTATTATTCCATAGAACGTAATATCAGTAAATTTCCTCATTATTAGAGTTAAAATTAAAGGTATTGCATATAAAAAGCTGTAATATATCCATTTCTTACATTTTACCAAATAACCACAATATAAAAAAGCAAACCAGTTTGCAAATCCTAAAAAGAAAGTAAATATTACAAAGGCAGAGTTAACTATTTCCCAAGACTTACTTCTATTTGTTACATACATTTTGGTCACTAACTTCTAAGTTTTCATAATCATGATCTTGTAATATTACTTTCTCTGTTTTATAATACTCTTTTGTGTAATCAGAATCTATTGTTTTAGCTGACAACATATCCTCTAATATTTTAATATAATTAGTACATCTTTTGCCTTTTATACCTTGAACTTCTCCTTGTACAGTCCCATCCTCAAAGATTTGAATTTTTATTCGTTTTGTCAACTTTATCCCTCCATTATAAATAATTCATAAAGTATAAAATTTCTATATTACATGATTAATTATATATTTTCAATACATTATTTGCAACTTATGGAATTATAGTTACATTTAGATTTCCACATTTTCTATCAGATTTATATAATGAGTACTAGGTAAGCGTTAATAGGACCATATTACTTAAAAAATTCAGATACTTTGGGATATGTGGAGTCTATTTTAAGATGGGACAAAGACAAGTTTATGCCTATAACAGTTAGGTTGGTAGTATCAATGTAAATTAAAAAAAGCTAAAGTGTATCTGCACTTTAGCTTTTTAAATCTTTAAAATTTAACGTTGTGAGAATTACCTTGCATATCATAGAAGGTTGCATCAGCCTGGTCTATGTAGAATGTCTCAAAAGTAGGATCGCCTACTTTATACATATTTTTAAGCATAGGCATAGTATTTAAAACAGCCTCTTGTGACTCTTTAGAGGTATTAAAAACTGCCTTTCCATTTAATCTGAGCCATTTTCCTTCTGGAGAAGTTGCACTGATTTGCATCTTAGAATTGGCCTTTAATTGCTTATATACATTTTTTGTATTGGCAGTGCAAAAATATAATTTGTTGTCGTATTTCATTGCAAATCCAAAAGGACGTAATGCAGGTGCATCACCATTTACAGTAGCAAGATAAAAAACTTTGTTGTCAGTTAAGAACTTTAAAACTTCATCCATAATTAGTATCTCCTTTTACTATAAAATATTTTTAAGATGTAACTAATTACATTTTAACACAAAAATTAGAATAGATAAATTATATGGTTAATTTTCCTATGAATAGTTAAAATCTACTTAAAAATTTTATTTGCAAAACATGTTTTTTTATGGAGAATTATGATAAGCGTATGGTATTAATTAGACCACAATGCTATAATTGCCATGGAACAAATGAATAAAAGTATTCAAATTGAAATAATTAGTATATGGTAACTGGGAGGAATAATTTTGTTTGATAAGCTATTAAAAAAAACAGATACAAGAGAAGCTCAATATGTGAGTTCAAATTATATACATAAGGATATACTTGTAAAACTTTTTTCTGATGTAACACAAGGTAAAATGACAAAACTAAGTTTAAGAGATGTAAGGTGCAGTGAAGTAGTAGAAAAGTGGAATGAAGTTATAGATGTGATGTGTGAATCCAGAAAAAAAAGCATTCTTGAAACAAATGATGTATTACAAATGGTAATTAAAATGGATTCAATTAGAAATATTATCAAAAGTGTGGATACACAAACAGAGCACTTACATTCCATGTCTCAAAATAGTGAAGAGCTAGAGGCATCTATTGAGGATGTTTCTAATATATCTCAAAAAATGTCAAACAATTCAAGTGACGTAAAAAAAGTATCTGAAAAAGGAATAAAAAATATACATGATTCAGTTGAATTTGTAAAAAAATCATTTAATGATATTGACATAATAGACAAGCAAATGAAAGGTGTTAAGGAAAAAACCCATAAGATAAATGAAATAGTTGATATTGTAAAAGGTATTGCAGATCAAACAAGTTTACTGTCACTAAATGCTTCAATTGAGGCAGCAAGAGCAGGGGAACAAGGTAAAGGATTTGCTGTTGTTGCAGATGAAGTAAGAAAACTTGCTGAAAATACTACAAGTTCAGTTTTAGATATACAAAAAAATGTTTCGAATTTGCAAAAAGATATTGACTCATCAGTTGATAAAATCAATCAGACAGCTAAGCAATTAGAGTCAGGTAAAGACCTAGTTAACAGTTCACTAAATTCAATTAATTTAATTGGTAATTCAATAGACGGTGTTAACGAAACAATTAATCAAGTTGCAGCAGATACAGAGGAACAAACTGCAGCAACCCAGTCCTTTGCTAGTAGTATTATGGAGCTATCGCAGCATGCTGATCATATAGACAGTAATTGTAAAGGTATTGGGAAATTTATATATGATTTAAGTAAAAGAATAGATTCTATGAGAGTTGAAATGCTTGAAAATAAAGGATGTCTCACAGATTGTGATATGGTAGAAATCTATAAAACTGACCATTTACTTTGGAGATGGAGAATATATAATATGCTTCTTGGTAACGAAAAAGTAAATATTGATGCTGTAGGAGATTATAAGGGATGCAGACTTGGAAAGTGGTATTATAATATAGATATTGGTAAGTTAAAAAATAGCAAGGCCTTTGTAGAGTTAGAAAAATCACATATAGAATTACATGAAGTTGCAAAAGAAGCTGCTCTGGCATATGAGAAAAATGATATAAAGCTGTCAGAAGAATGCCTTGAAAGAATGGATATGTGTTCAAAAAAAGTATTTGCTCTAATGGATGAGATAAAAAACTTTAAGACGAACTAATGGTATTACATTTATATAGTTTCTAACTAAAAAATCAACTTATACGCAGTATAAGTTGATTTTTCATTTAGAACCACTATAGATAAAAAATCAATATTTATTAAGCAATGTTTTCTTCTTTGTCGATAGCAGATTCAACTTTATTTTTATCTATTGAATTAACAATTATATATGAAAGTAATCCTACAATTATACCAAAGATTATTGGATAATTAGAATCAACTCCATATTTAAAAAATGTTCCAGAAACTACTATAGTACTTAAAAATAATGATACAAGACCTGCTTTTGGACTGAATTTTTTAAGTACAAATGCAGCAAGTACAGGTACAAATACACATCCTGACAGATAAGCATAGGCCATATCCAGTGCTGTAAGTACATCTTGAATCAAAAATGCTATTACCATAACTCCAATTCCAATTAAACAAGCAAATAGTCTATTAATTACAATTGATTTCTTTTCATCAGGATTTTTATTGATAAAACGAGCATACACATCATTGTAAAGTATAGTAGAAGATGCAAGGATAGAACCGCTAGCAACTGACATTGTAGCAGCCATAGCAGCAGCTATAACAAAACCCTTAACTCCAATTGGCAGGAATAAAGAAACTCCTGAAACAAAGGCATTTTGAGGATCTTTTAATGATGGTAAAGCTATGTATACACACATACCTAGTAAAATAGCAGCAGCTCCATATATCATGCTGTAAAATCCAGCTAGAATAGTTCCTCTTTTAGCAATCTTTCCATTTTTTGCAGTAAAAATACGCTGCCATATATCCTGTCCAATTATTAAACCAGGGATATACATTAGAAGATACATTACAATACTATCATATCCTATACCTGTTATACTAAGGTGTGATTGAGGTACTGATGCCAAGATGTGGTGAATGCCGCCCATTTTTACTATAGCAAATATAGGAATTAATATAACAATACCAAGAGTTTTTATAACAAATTGAATGATATCTGTTAAGGAAACAGACCACATTCCTCCTATAAAGGTATAAAATATTACAATTCCACCGCCAACTAGCATAGAAACTTGTGTATTCCATCCCATTATACCGCTTATTATTGCTCCAACAGATACAACTTGTACAACACTCATCATCATTGTATATACGAAGGTAAGTAATGAACTAAATATTCTTGCAGATTTACCATAGTTGTTTTCTATAACTTCATTAATACTAAGTGCTTTCATTTTTGAAAGCTTGGAGGAAACTAAAAATCCAAGTGCTATTAATCCTAAGCCTAAACTTCCTGCCAGCCAAATACCAGATATACCAAACGTATATCCTAATTTTGCACCACCTACTGTTGCCGCACCGCCTATTGCAAGGGCAGCCATGCATCCAAAAAACATTGGGAATCCTAGTCTTCTACCAGCTACTAGATAATCTTCCTTTGTTTTTGTAAATTTTGTTGAGAAAATACCAATGCTTATCATTACAATAAAGTATAAAATAATAATACCGTAATCAAATGTAGTTAACATTTAATAACCTCCTTTAAATTTGTCTATACTTGATAGATTTTTAAATATAAATTTTTTGAATATTTATTAAAAAATTTATAATCTGTTAGTATTAAATTTTTTATGCACATAATCCATTTAATATTAATGGTAAATGGGAAGATGACGCTATTCCCAATATAAGATAATATTACTTGAAACGATGTTTCTTGATATAATAGTATCACTTATAAAATTAAAATCAATACAAATATACAAATTTTTATTATTTTTTTTGCATAATAATTCATATTTTATATTGACTTGTCATTGTATTAATGATAATCTACGTGGTAAGACCACTAGGAGGAATATTTATGAATATAATTGTACTTATAAAAGAAGTCCCAGATATGGAAAAAGTAAGATTTGACAGTGAAAAAGGTGTTGTGGACAGGTCATCTGCTGAAGCAGAAATCAACCCCTTTGATCTAAATGCTCTGCAGGAGGCAGTTAACTTAAAAAACAAATTTGGGGGAGAGATAACTGCCATTACCATGGGGCTTCCAAGATCAGAAAAATCACTAAAGGATGCCTATGCTAGAGGTGCAGATAGGGGAATCCTTTTAACAGATAGAAAATTTGGTGGAGCTGATACATGGGCAACAGCCAATACCCTTGCGGCTAAAATAAAAAAGATAAAGGATTATGATCTTATTATTTGTGGTGAGAAGTCTGTTGATGGAGATACAGCTCAAGTTGGAGCAGAAGTAGCTGAATTTTTAAATATACCCCATGCTTATTATGTTGAAAAAGTTAATGCTGTTTTGAGGAATGAAATTGAAGTAACCATTGAAAATATTTGTGGAAAGAAACAAAATAGAAAAATGAAAATGCCAGCACTAATAAGTGTAACTAAGAACATCAATTATCCTGAGTTGCCTTTGTTAGAAAGAAAGCTTGAATCATTAAAAATTGAAATGGAAAAATGTTCTTTAGAAAACCTTAGTGGATATATAAAAGAGGAAGAAGCAGGCTTTAATGGTTCTAAGACTAAAGTTGTTAAAATAGTGGTGCCAAAGGAAGTAAAGCGTGAAAGTAAAATTTATAAAGGCAATTTAAATTGTTATATAAAAGATGTAATTCATATGATGAAGGACAAAAATATAATATGAGGTGGTGACAACATGAAAGATTATAAGGGTATTCTCATTTATGTGGAACAAAATGAAGGCATTATACACAAAGTGAGTTATGAACTCATTAATAAAGCAAAGGAGCTCTGCAAACAGAGTAATGCACCACTATACTGTTTGGTTCTTGGAGATGAAGGCATAGATGTTAAAGAGCTGAATTACTGCGGAGCAGATAAAGTATTTTATATGAAAGATGGATGTTTTGAAAAACCGGAAGAATGTCTGTTTAAGGATAACATAGTTAAATTTGTGAAAGAATACAAACCAGAAACTATATTGATAGGTGCTACTAATTTTGGACGTTCTCTTGCACCTAGAATTGCAGCAGCTTTGAAAATAGGGCTTACGGCAGATTGTACGGATTTAAAAGTGGATGAAGATGGAAAACTTATACAGGTTAGGCCAGCTTTTAGTAATAATATCTTTGCTCATATAAAATCAAAAGGTTTTCCCCAAATGGCTACAGTGAGGTATAAAGAATTTAATGAGGCAGAGGGAAATGAAAAAATGGATATAAATGTTTCAGTAATAGAACCTTATGTTAGGTCATATGACAAAATAAGTTGGATACAGGAATTTAGTGAAGAAAATTTTGATATTACAGAAGCAGAAGTTGTAGTTGCTGCTGGCAGGGGAATTAAAAAAGCAGAAGATTTACATATGCTTGAAGAATTAGCTTCATTACTTGGTGGCAAAATTGGAGCATCAAGGGCTCTTGTAGATGCGGGAATGATTGGAAGTGCCCATCAAATAGGTTACAGCGGAAACAGGGTAAAGCCAAAGCTTTACATCGCCTGTGGTATATCCGGTGCTCCACAGCATATAGCAGGTATGAAGGAATCAGAAATTATTGTTGCCATTAATAGTGATCCTTCTGCGCCCATATTTAATATTGCAGACTACGGATATGTAGGAGATTTATATGAAGTTATTCCAAAAATGATTGAAGAAATAAATTCAAGTAAATAATGGAGGCTTGGTGATGGAACGAGGAACAATTGATTATTTAATAAATACTGTTGGCAGCGACTTTGTAATAACAAATCCGGAGCAAAAGTTATCTTATATGTATGATGAAATAGAACATAATGTAAGACCTAAGGTAAATATGGACTCGGTAGTTGTGAAGCCGCTCAATTCAAAGGAAATATCTGAAATTGTAAAGTATGCAGGTGAAAACAAAATCCCTATTGTAGTACATGGTGGTGGGACAGGACTCTGCGGAGGCGCTAGCCCGATAAAAGAAAGTATTGTAATTTCAATGGAGAGAATGAATAAAATCATTGAAATAGATGAGAAAAATATGATGGCAGTAGCTGAAGCAGGTGTTACACTGGCTCAGCTGATTGAAGAATTGGAAAAGCACAGTGGAATATGTTTTCCTGTGCATCCTGGAGATGAGGGAGCACAAATGGGAGGTATGGTTGCAACCAATGCAGGCGGAGCAAGAGCTGTAAAACATGGTATTATGAGAAATCATATAAAAGGTATTGAAGTAGTTCTACCAAATGGTGAAATACTAAACTTTGGCGGGAAATTACTTAAGGACAATACAGGATATAACCTTTTGCAGTTGATTATGGGAAGTGAAGGAACTCTTGCCATTATAACAAAGATTACTTTTAGATTGTATCCTGAAGATAAATTTACGGCCTCCATAGTGCTAGCTTTTGAAAATATAAGTGATGCCTCAAATGCAGTTCTAGAAATTATGAAAAATGGAGTTGCTCCACTTGCAGTAGAATATCAGGACAGATATTTAAATGTAAAATCTGCTGAAATACTTGGACTTCACTGGCCTCTTGATAAGGGCATGGCGGATCTTCTTATTATTTTATCAGAGAAAAGTGAGGAAGCATTATATGCCTCCTGCCAAATAATTTATAATGTGTGCAAGAAATATAATGCAAGTAAAGCTGTATTTGCAGGAACTAAAAAAGAGCAGGCTGAAATGCTTGCCATAAGAAGCGGCAGTTATGAAGTAATAAAGGAGAATATTGCTTATTCCTTTGATATGGCAGTTCCGGCAGGATATATGCCTGACTTTTTAAATGATTTGTGGAAACTTGTGGATTCCTACGGTACAAAGTCTTATATAACAGCACATTTGGCTGATGGAAATGTACATAACGATATTTATATGGTGGATGGTAAAAATCCTGAGTATTTGGAAGAACTTAAAATGAAAATGTATAAGCTCTGCTTTAAATATGGTGGTACTTTAACCGGGGAGCACGGTATAGGAAAGCTGAGAATAAAGGATTTAACTCTTCAGAAGTCGAAAGCGGAAATTGAGCTTATGAAGAGCATAAAAAGGGCATTTGACCCCAATAATATTCTTAATCCAGGTACAGTGCTGGAAATGTAACTATATAAAGTTTCAAAACGAATTACTAAGGGTTTATTACAAATACCGCAATATCTTACAATACATAAATATAACAATTTGATATTATAGTCGTATAAAATTATTGGAGGTAATGAATGTGAATATTGGTAATTGTTTTGAAAATGGACAAATTGGTACTATATCTGAAATTATTAAATCAAAAGATAGGACTTTTAATCCTCACCCAAAGTTTAAAGGCGTTTGTCTAAAAAATCTTGTAACAGGAGATATGACAAATAATAAAATTAGCTGCGTTTTAGTTAGGGTTGAGCCATTCTGCACATTAGATACTCATGTACATGAAAATAGCTTAGAAATACATGAAGTTATTTCTGGTGACGCAACCTGCTATATTGGTGAAAATAAAATTAATTATACAGTAGGTACTGTTGGCGTTATTCCTGAAAATGTTTCTCATAAAGTAGAAGCAGGGAAAAACGGAATATATATTCTTGCCAAATTTTCACCTGCTCTTTAATCAAAATTTCTGCAGCTGCTTTTAAATTGCATTGGTGTTATACCAATATGCTTTTTAAAAGTATTGCATAGATGGCTTTCATCTGAAAAATTGAAATTAAATACTAAGTCGGAAAAGGGCTGCTGTTTTAGCAGCCCTTTTCGGATCTGCTTTATTTTTTCTTGCATATAAAATTGATATGGAGTAACGCCCATTTGATTTTTAAATAATCTTAGTAAATGATATTTTGACATATTAACATAATTTGATAATTCTTGCAAATTAAAAGTTTTATTCAAATTATCTTTTATAAAATCTGAAGTTAATGATATTATTTTGCTGTTCGTGTACTTTTTATAATTATGATCTATTTTTATATATTGTTTCAGAAAATACAATAGTATATTTTCAAAATAAACAGTATTATTACCATGATTATACTTTTGTATCATGTTTAAAATTGTCATTCCTACTATTTTATCTTTAAAAACATACCTCCATAAGGAATTATTATTATATTTTTTTACATTAGAATTCACACATAACACTATATACTCATATTGAGTTTTATTAATTGCAGAAATTGTATGTTCAATGTGTGGAGGAATAACATATACATCACCTTTTTCTAACAAGTATTCTTGTTGTTCTACGTTTAATCGCATTATTCCATTTGTAACTATTCCAATGCAAAATGCATTATGGCTGTGTCGTGGAAATGAATGAAAACTTTTTCCTCTAATTATTTCAATATTTTTATTACAATAGAAATTAATTTTATTTTTTTCTCTATACATACTAATAATCACCTACTTACAATTTAATTATATTAATATATAAAGATGTTTGCATAATCAATTTAATAATAAGCATTCTCGCATCACTTTGCAATATTTTATTATTAGGTCCAGCTAAACAAAATGTAACCTAATCATTTAAGCTTTTTAAGCAATTCTATATCTATTTTTTTAAGATGATTTATTAGAGCCTCTTCAGCACCATCGGGGTTGTGGCTTTCTATAGCTTTAAGGATGTATAAGTGTTCTTCATATATATTATGTATAGATTTTTCTTCGTATAGTGAAATATTTACGGTTTTGTCAATAAAAATATCCATTAAGTAGGAAAGACTGTTCCATGTAGTGATAAATAATTCATTACCTGATAATTTGATGATTTCATAGTGGAATTCTTTATCAAACTCTGCTTTTTTACTTTCATTATTTTCATTTATCATACTTTTATATATTTTATACAATTTTTTTATGTCTTGTTTTGAGGCTTTTTTGGCAGCAGCTCTTACAGAGGAAGATTCCAAGACTTCTCTAAGATCAAATAAGTCTTCAATACTCCCATTGCTCAATTTAAAAGATATGGACAGTGGCTTATAGTAACTGTCATTAATATTGTTGGATATAAAGTTTCCCTGACCATGCTTCCTCTCGATTAAGCCAATTATTTCGAGAGCTTTTAAAGCTTCTCTTAAAGCCGGACGTCCAACCTTCCATATTTCTGTTAGTTGTCTTTCAGGCGGTAATTTATCGCCAATTTTCAATTCATCATGTAATATCATATTTTGTATTTTTTCAATAATAGATTGAACTACATTTTTATTTTCAGTGGTTTCAAACATAGTAACTCCTTCGCATATTTAAGTCTATATAATGTTATCATAAGTGGGTCAGAAATTGAAGTGTATGTTAAAGATGTATGTAATGAGAAGCCTAAAGTTAGAATAATTTGTTATTGTTGCTCACAAATAGTAGCAGTATTGCAAGTTAGAAACCATTCTAATTTATTTAACAAACAAATCTTTTCATTTATAAAAATTTAAAAGTGCATTTTTAGCATCAATTATGCTATAATTATGATTGTAAAATATAAAGGGAGGTACATATAATGAATAAAAAGTTATCTAAAGATGCATATGGCGGCGTAGCTGGTAAAGACTATGTCCCTTACATTTCCAGTGGCTCTAAATCTGGTGGAAATGTTGCTGTATTAGCAATTGGTATTATTCTAGCAGTACTATTTGCAGCATCTACTGCCTATTCAGGTATGAAATCAGGACTTACAGTTGCTGCTGGTATACCTGGTTCTATAATAGGTTCTGTATTTATAGCTATATTTGCTAAACAGAAAGGTATCCTTGGCAAAAATTTGGTTCAAGGTATGTCAAGTGGTGGAGAATCTATCGCTAGTGGTATGATATTTGTTTTGCCAGCAATAATCTTAATAGGTTCAAAATTTTCTTTTTGGGAAGGTTTTGTTGTTGGTGTAGGAGGTGTTTTATTCGGGATAGGAATAGCTTCGCTTGTTTACAATTATTTAATAATTGAAGAACATGGCAAATTAATGTACCCTGAGTCAATGGCTATATCTGAGACACTTGTTGCTTCAGAAGGTGCCAAAGAATCAGTGAAGTACATGGGAATAGGCTTTGGAATAGGCGGTATTATAACTGTTTTTACTAGTTCATTTTTAAATGTAGCTAACAGTGTTATAAGCTATGTAAACGAGTCCTTTTACAAGTGGAAATTTGAAGTCGAAGCTAACCCTCTATTATTAGGTATAGGATTTATAGTTGGCATAGATGTTTCCTTAACTATGTTTGCTGGTTCTATATTATCTAACTTTGCTGTTACACCTTTAATAGGTTATTTTGTTTCTCTTGGTAAAGGCGGTGCAACTGTATGGAATAATTCACATGTTGCTTTAAGTGCCATGCAAGTTAAGGATATAACAGGCAGTTATGTAAAATATATCGGAGCAGGTATGATGCTTTCTGGAGGCTTTATAGGAGCTATAAAACTTATACCAACTATAGTATCTTCTATAAAAGAAACTCTTGGTGCTAAGTCTTCAAAGGGTTCTAGCAGTTCATCTGCTGAAAATCTAATATTATTTGGTGGTATAGTAATAGGATTTATAGGTGGTTTCATGATATCTGGTGGTAATATACTAATGGCAATAACTGCTTCTATTTTATCACTAGTATTATCATTATTATTTGTTATAGTTGCTGGTCGTTTAACTGGTACTATAGGAACTTCGAATCTTCCCGTATCTGGTATGACTATAGCTTCTATAGTTATTGTAACATTATTATTTGTTACAATGGGATGGAAAAGTTCTGTAAATAACAGGTCTTTACTTTTGTTTGGTACATTTATAGTTACTGCTATATCTGCAGCTGGTGGTTACTGTCAATCACAAAAAGTTACTTTTATAGTTGGCGGTGACAAAAATGAAATGCAAAAATACTTTGCTATAGCTGGTATAGTTGGTGCTGCAGTAGTTACTGGTGTTATACTATTACTTTCAAGCCAGCTTGCTATGACTGGTGATAACGTACCATTTGCATTGCCTCAGGCTAATCTAATGTCAACATTAACTGGTGGTATAATGTCAGGTAGTTTACCTTGGGTTATGATAATTGTTGGTATTGTTATGGGACTTACTTTATTCTTATTAAAACTTCCTGTAATGACAATTGCCATAGGATTCTATTTGCCAATATCTACAAATGCCATAATATTAATAGGTGCATTTGTTCGTCTATTTGTAGAAAAGACTTCTAAAACTGAAAAGCAAAAAGAGGCTAGAGTTTCTAATGGTGTAAGTTTATCATCTGGACTTGTTGCTGGTGGTTCCATAATAGGACTTGTAGGTATAATACTTATAAATGTATTAAAAGTTATAAAAGTAGGTGAACCAAGTGGATTTGCTGCTTCTAATGGCATGGGATATGTAGTATTAGCAGTTCTAATAATAGCATCCATAATACCTATAATGAAGAGTAAGGGAAAAAATGCCCAATAACAACGAAGAGGTCTTAAATATAATATTTAAAATCTCTGATAATTTAGAATATGAGGTAGATGAAGACAGCATTGTGACTATACTTGAGAAGCAAGATCATAAGATTCAGAAGTTTTTTAGAAAAATTAAATTTAGAATTCCAGAATACAAAAAAATTACTCTAGATGAATATTCAAGTTATGTGTTTTTACAGATAGATGGAAAGAAAACTGTAAAAGCTATTGGAGAAAATTTAGAAGCAAAGTATGGTGATAAAGTTAATCCGCTTTATGAAAGATTGTTGTTATTTTTAAATCATATTAATGTTAATTGTCACTATATAGAAAAAATGAATTAATTATAAAAGATGGTACTATGTGATAGCTGCCATCTTTATTTTTATGAACTTTTATAAATTTTAAACAGAATGTATAAGCAAATCTGCTATTGACATATTTAGAAGTAAGTATTAATATATAATATAGTTGATTATGATTATCAATATCAATTATAAAAAGTTTACTGTTTTTAGGAGAGTGATATTATGGCACATAGTATGAGACTTGATGAAGTTAAAATTAAATCAAGGGTTAAGGTAGTTCAAATATTGCCTGAAAGTAAAGTTAGGAGAAAAATTATGGATATGGGAATTGTAAGAGGAACTGAAATTTTTCTGGCAGGAAAAGCTCCTATGGGTGATCCAATAGAACTTCAACTTAGAGGATACAGTTTAAGTTTAAGAAAAAATGAAGCAAAAGATATTTTAGTAGAGCTAGTATAAAAAATTTTTTGGGAGGTGATTCGTATGATTGAAAGCAATATGCCGTTAAATGCTGTCTCAATGGGGAGAAGCGCCGAAATAAAAGATGTAGTTGGAAGTGAAATTATGTGCAGAAAGCTTATGGAAATGGGGCTTAGTAAGGGAACTATAATTAAAATAATGAATAATGACATAGGCCATTTGGTAGTAAAACTTGGTGAAACCAGGCTTGTACTTGGACGTTCAATGGCACAAAAAGTTATGGTTAGAGAAGTTTAAAGTTAATATATTGGAGGCTTGATGATGAATAAAAATTTGGTTATTGCTTTAGCAGGCAATCCTAACTGTGGTAAAACTAGTTTGTTTAATGAACTTACAGGTTCAAGACAGCATGTAGGGAACTGGCCTGGTGTTACAGTTGAAAAAAAGGAGGGAAAATTAAAATTTCAAGGCAGAGATATAACAGTAGTTGATTTGCCAGGAACGTATAGTTTAGGGGCATATTCAGAGGATGAAGTTGTAGCTCGTGATTTTATACTTAAAGAAAAACCTGATGTGGTTATTAATGTAGTAGATTCCTGTAATCTTGAAAGAAATTTATATCTTACGATGCAGATTCTTGAAACTGGAGCTAAAGTAGTTTTAGCACTTAATATGATGGATGAAGCTAAAAATAAAGATATACGAATCGATGCTAAAAAATTATCTAGCGCTATCGGGATACCAGCAGTTCCAACAGTAGCAACTAAAGGTCAGGGAATAAACCAATTAATAAGTGAAGCTGTTAAGCTTGGAGATTTAAAAGAGCATAATTTATATAAAATTGATTATGGTGCTGAAGTAGAAAGAGAAACAGGAAAAATAGAACTTGCTTTTTCAGAAGCAGCTGCAGCTCTTGAATATCCATCTTCCTGGACAGCATTAAAGCTTATAGAAAATGATGAATATATAAATAAATATGTGGGTGAGAAAGTAAAAACAAATGCAGTAAAGAAACAGGTTCAAAATAGTATAGAAAAAATTACTAAGTCTATTGGCTATGAGCCGGATGCTTTTATAATTGACAAAAGGTATGAAAAGATAAGCAGTGTTGTTAAAGATAGTGTAAAGAAAAATACAGTTGTTAAAGAAACTGTTTCGGATAAAATAGATAAAGTAATTACTAATAAATGGCTTGGAATACCTATATTTGCACTTATAATGTTTGGTGTTTATCAGATTTCAATAGGACTTGGCAATGGCCCACTTGCGGATTTAGTAAATGACTGGATAGGTAAGCTTGGAGCTAGTGTGGATTTTGGACTTCAACATATAGGGGCACCTGAACTTTTGGGCGATTTTGTTAGAGATGGTATTTTTGGCGGTGTTGGTTCAGTACTTGGATTTTTGCCTATGATTTTGATAATGTTTTTCTTGATATCCCTTCTGGAAGACAGCGGATATATGGCAAGAGCTGCTTATGTAATGGACAGGCTCATGCATGCAGTTGGGCTCCATGGTAAAACAGCAGTATCACTTATAATTGGATCGGGGTGTAATGTTGCAGGAATAATGTCGGCAAGAACTCTTGAAAACAAGAAGGACAGAATGATAGCTATTTTAATAAGTCCTTTTATTTCATGTCCAGCAAGACTTGAAATTTATGGATTATTTATTGGAGCATTCTTTGCAAACAAAACAGTAGGTATATTTAGTGAAGGCGGACTTATTGTATTTATACTATATGCTCTAGGTATTGCAGTTGCAATATTAATGGGAAAATTCTTTAGCTCAAAAGTATTTAAAGGTGAAAATTCATATTTTGTTATGGAATTACCTCCATATCGTATACCAACTCTTAAAGGAATTTTAATTCATATGTGGGAAAAATCAAGTCACTTTTTAAAGAAAGCAGGAACTGTTATTTTAGTTGTATGTATAGTTGTTTGGATTCTTACTAATTTACCAGCAGGTGCAGCACAAGATGAAACTATATTAGCAAGATTAGGTTCACTAATAGCTCCTATATTTAAACCGGCAGGTTTTGGAACATGGCAGGCAGGAGTTGCACTTATTACAGGATTTGCAGCTAAAGAAGCTGTTGTTGGTACTTTTGGAACAATTTATGGAGTAGAGGAAGGAGTACATCTTTTCCATGCAATACAAAATACTTTCACACCACTTACAGCAATGTCATTTATGGTAATGTGCCTTTTATATGTACCATGTGTTGCAACTATAGGGGCAGTAAAAAGTGAAACAAATTCAAGTAAATGGGCATGGGCAGCAGTAGGGTATACTTGTGCAATTGGATGGATATGTGCAGTAATAGTATATCAGGTAGGAAGATTGATGGGATTTGTTTAAATTACGCTTTCAGTGAGAATGAATATCAATATCATAAAAAATACGAAAGGATGATTTTTGTGATTATGAAAATTTTGAAGAGACTCTCAAAAGGAGGATTGTATTCGAATAAAGGTATGGCCAGGGAACTTGGAATAGATGAAAGCATGGTAGAACAAATGATATCCCAGCTTGAAAGACTTGGATATATAAAGCGAGATAATATGAATGCTTCATCAGGTTGTGATTGTGGGTGCTGTGATTCAAAGAAGAAAAAAAGTTGCTGCAGTGGCAAAGACAATATAAGCATAGATTTATGGAAACTTACGGAGAAGGGGAAAGCAGTAGTGTAGGAATAAAAGTCACTCCTCTATTGAGAATGATAGTCAACAAATAAAATATGCGTATGAGTGTGTTGATGGTTGTAGAGGATAAAGTTAGTGTTTTTAAACGGGCTTTGCCACATATTAAAAATAAAATCAATTACAAGGAGGATTAAGTTATGAAAAAAATATCAATTATTTATTGGAGTGGTACAGGAAATACTGAGGCTATGGCAAAAGCAATACAAGAAGGAGCCAAAAGTGAAAATACAGATGTTAAACTTGCGAGTGTGAGCGAAGCAAGTTTAGAAGACGTGTCAGGTGCAGATGTTGTTGCTTTTGGATGCCCAGCAATGGGTGATGAACAGCTTGAAGAAAACGAAATGGAACCATTTGTAGAATCCATTTTAGGGGATATTAAAGATAAAAATATTGCTTTATTTGGTTCATATGGATGGGGTAGTGGAGATTGGATGACTAACTGGGAGGACCAGATGAAGAAGTACGGAGCAAATCTCGTAGAAGAAAGTCTTATAATAAATGAAGAACCAGATGATGATGGACTAGAAAAATGTAAAAAATTAGGCAAGACATTAGCTGAGAAATAAAAATTTTTAAATATAGGGGAGGTTGTTTATGAGTAGAGAACAAGTAAGCAAATTTTTTAATATTATTAATGAGTATAATGACTTTGAATACCTATTATATGTGATAATATGCCACTGCGCTCCAACTTTAAAAAAACAAAAAATAGCCTCCCTCATTATATTTAGTGATAATGGAAGAAAGTTAAATTTAATATGGGAAAGATATGAGGATAGAATAAAAGAAAACTTAAAGATTAGTTTTTTTGAATTGCGCAGGAATAAAAAAAATGTAACGGTATTATTCTATAACGATAAAATGTTGGAGACAAGTATAAAATGTGAAAAAAATATAGATTTTCTAAATAGGTTTGGATATACAAATGAAATGGATCTTAACCAATGTTTATGCCATTTAAGTAAAAGGTTTCAGAAAATATGTCCACACGAGATAGGAGTATTTCTAGGGTACCCTATAGAAGATGTAATAACATTTGTAGATTACCCTAGTGTAAAATGTAAAATGATAGGCTATTGGAAGGTTTATCATGATGTGGAAAATGCTAAAGTGATTTTTAATAGATATGATTTAATAAAGAATAAGATGATTGGACTTATTCTTAAAGGATGCAATCCTGCTCAACTTATATTGGATGTATAAATTTGAAACTCAGGGTAAAGCTTATGAAGTGAATAATATAATAATTAATTGTAGGCATGTCAAAGATATTCTAAAGGAATGTTTTTGACATGCCATTTTTAAGCTATGATAAATATTAAAAATAATAATTTATTAATTTGGTGATATAAGAAATCCAATTATTGTGTTGTTGCTATTGGAAAAATAATTATGATAAAGTTATGAAGTATTTGAAAAATTATATAGAGATATTTAAAAACAAATTAATAAGTGCATAAAAACAGGTACCTGAGAGTGAATTACTCTCAGGTGATAAATAAAATATTTCTTATAAGTGGAATTGAAAATTGTATATTTAAGAAATTTTTTCAAAATAACCAATCCTATTGTTTTTTGGACGTAATTTTGGTGCGATAAGTGATAAAAAGATAGGTGAAAATTTTTTCATTGTATCAGTAAGGTTAAAATCTCCTAACATTTTATACATAGGACAAAGCTTGATGAAATCATCTGTATTATCAACCCCCCATCGAAATACTGCGGTGGTTTTTTTTATTGTATCGTGAATTTTCTGGTTTTTAACCATCCATTTTGACATTATCTCACACAGGAGAGTACAGTGTTTAAAAGATGCAGAAACTGTTTCAAATAGTTTTTTAACCTCATTTTCTTCCAAATACATTAAGAGATCCTCTGCAACGACTAATACATTATCTTTGTTTTTAACTTTTTCAATCCAAGAATTTTCAAGTACAGAACCAGATATATTGGTAACCCTATTATTTTTGGAAAATATGGTTTTCCTGATATTCATTACATTTTCAAAATCAATGTTATACCATTGTATTTTACCATTATATACTCGATTAAATCTGGCATCAAGACCACAAGCCATATTAATAACACTGCAATTAGGATGTTTTTTAATATAGGATGAAACTTCTCTGTCAAAAATGATGGTTCTTGCAGAACATCCCCACATGTTCAATTTACTTTTACCATGTTTTTTAAAATCATAATCAAGAGAATTAACAATATTAATCGCAGTCTCATCATAAAAAGCAGGTTTCTTCTTTTGGCTTTCTAATGCCCTTGCATAGACAGGTACTAACATAGTTTCGTTGACACCGGACAAATTGATTTTTGTTTTGTCATTATCAGTATTCCTCCAATTGCTATTAAAGATTTTATTATATATCACTATAGTTAGCTATAACTAACTATAGCATAACATTGAATTTAGAATTGTCAATATGAGCAATATTTAGAGTTTCCCCAAAATTAAAATTCATGTCAAAGCTGTCCCACTAATTTCAATATTTGAGGCATAATTAGTTGAGGATAAGTTAGATGTATTTCTCTAATTTGTCCCAATTAGGTGTTAAAATTCCAGAGCTTTTCTTAAGTTTATCAAATTCATTACTTAAATATTTCATTTCGTCTACTGCAGACATAGCATGGTCGCTTGCGGCAAGTTTTCCAAGAGGTGTAGCAGCCATGATTTTAAATATCCAATATAACAATCTTCGTTTTCTATTTAGATAGTCTTTTAAATCTTTTGGCTCTATTTCATAGCCGCAGGTTTTAACTACTTTACATCCTTCGGAAATAGCATCAATAGTTAGGTTGAGCATTTTTTTATTTCTAGCAATTTTTTTCAAATCACCATCTGCAAAGTAAGTTAGATAGGCAATAGGCACTACTAGAGCAATATGAAATTTTAACCAAGCATCTATGTTAGGACTGTGATAAAGCTTAAAAGAGGTATTAACAAAAATTTTATTGATGAAGGTTTTGTAGGAGATATCTCCACTGATATCGCCAATAGAAAAAGATGTTTTACCAATATGTATGCTTATGACTTTTCCTAATTCTCTTCTTCCACCTGTTTTTTGAAAAGCGAACAACATTTTAGGCTTAATTATGGAATTTTCCTGTATTTTTTTATAGGTCGCATCTGCTGATGGATTATTACTAACGAAAACATATAACTTGCATTTTTTATTACAGTAAATATTAGGAAGCATGCTGTCAATCTGAGTTCTTTGCATAACTACAAAAACAGTATCATAATAATCGTCTTGATTAAACTTATCCACTACATTTAATTTAGTTATGGTAGTTTTTAATTGAAGGTAATGCTTAATAACAAGTCCTTTTTCTTTAAGTTCATTATATCTTTTTCCTCGTGCCAGAATAGTTACATTATGACCACCTTTGACCAATTCATAAGCTAAATAGCTGCCCAATACACCAGCACCATAAACTAATATTTTCATCGAATATTCCTTCCTTACATAATTATTTTTGATAAAAATTTCATATGTAACTGTCGATCCATTGACAATGATAATGATATTTATTATCATTAAGTATAACAAATATATTTTAACATTATTTTGTTATAATCTCAATAATTAAATAGTTACTTATAAATTTACACTAGGAGGAAATCAATATGATTACTATTTTTATCATTGAATGCATTGTATTTTGTGCTGTATTTACGATATTTAATTTGACTTATCTTTTTAAGAAACCATTGGACTGGTTTTATGATTATCCAGATGAGGTACAAGCACGCATGCGCACACTGCCACAATATAAAGGAAAAATTCCCTTAAAAGAAAATAATTATCGAAAAAAGAAGATACCAGCTGTAATAATATTTCTTATTATTTCATCAATAATTGTATGGTTTTCTGGAGCACGTGACTTTGTTATGGGAACATTATATGCATTTGCACTTTTTATGGTTATAAATTTTTATGATGCATTAATTTTAGATACAATTTATTTCTGTCACTCTAAAAAGGTGCGTTACCCTGGAACAGAAGATATGGTTAAGGCATATGAAAATCCAAAAAAGCATTGGATTGGTTTTTTAAAAGGAACAGGATTTGCAGTTGGGATTTCTTTGTTAGTTGGTGGAATTGTAGAAATTGGCTCACATCTAGTTTTTTAATAATATGGAAGAGTATAGTTGCAGCCGGGCTTATTAATCAAACTTTATGTTTTTTAGTAAATTTCTATATTCTTCTGGCAGCAATCCGGTATTTTTTTTGAATAAACTTGCAAATCTTCCAGCATGGCTGTATCCAACTGCTTTTGCTATTTGACCGATTGAAAAGTCTGTTTCGAGAATCAAATATTCTGCATAAGCCATTCTTTTGTTTTGAATATACTCTGTAATGGTATATCCAAATGTTTTTTTAAAAGTATAGCGAAGCTTTGTTTGACTCATACAGGCTATTTTAATAAGTTGTTCTGTATGAATATTAAAGGCAAAATGATCAGCTATATAAGATTTT
Source organism: Clostridium sp. AWRP (assembly GCF_004006395.2). NCBI lineage: Bacteria > Bacillati > Bacillota > Clostridia > Eubacteriales > Clostridiaceae > Clostridium > Clostridium sp. AWRP. The sequence continues at coordinate 1,519,477 of NZ_CP029758.2, forward strand.
ACTGCATCTAAATTTTCAAGATCTTTTTTTGACAAATCCCCGGTAGAAACAAATCTTGTGCACTTTTTCGTTTTTTCTATGATCAAAGATACTGCTTCTTTAATCTTGCTCTCATAAAACAAATCTGCAGATGCACCTGTTCCTCTAAATGACTCAATTTGTCGCATGAGTAGTACCAATTCTGGAAATTCTGAAATTCCATCTATACCTAAAAATGCTGTTTTTGAATCGAATGATTCATCTGGAAATCTTTTTTTCAAATACTCACTGTAATATTTAGGCATAAGCATTAATTCAACACCATGAATTGGAACGCTTTTATGATAACGTACACGATAATAATTTCCTTCAGAGATGTATCCTCTAATACAGTTTGCAGTTAGTCTCTTATATGGATTTAGTTCTTCGGCAGATACAGTATCAAAGTAAGTTACAGAGATATAATCCGGTTGAGTATATTCTAAGAGAGTATCTTTATATAATCGAATGTCCATAATACCTATTGAGAACATCTCTTCACGCTCATAGTACCAATAATAGCCTTTACCCAATTCTTTTGATATTTCATAGCACCTTCCACTTAAGTTGAATGAATCTTTATAAAAACACTGATTGAAACCTAATTGAGTAAGACAAGGCTCTACCAGTTTTTTTGTTGCTTTTTTCATAGAATTACACCTCGCATATACATATTCAACATTTCTATATCACGATTCAACAAATGATATAAAAACATATTGCCTATTATTCATTTGTGTTATAAAGTAAGCTACAGAGCAAGCTAAATGTTTAAGCTAATTAAAATATATCAGATTAGCAAATTGAATTCAAGAAAAATATATTTGTTGATTTGTGATATTTAATAAGTACAGATATGAAAGGAGATTATTCTATGGAAGTGAGTGAAAAGAAAATAAATAGTAAAGAAAAAAGACTTAAAGTTATGGGAGAAGCACCAGTTCCAGAAGCATTATTAAAACTTGGAATACCAACTGTTATTGGAATGATAATAACGGCACTGTATAATTTCACAGATGCATATTTTGCTAATGGACTTGGAACAGCACAAACAGGAGCAATAGGAATTGCGTTCCCTATAAGTCAAATTATATCAGGAATTGGAATGATGATAGGAAATGGTGCTGGTGTATACATTTCAAGACTTCTGGGTAATAGTAACAGAAAACGTGCTAATGAAACAGCATCTACAACATTATATTTAGGAATGGTATTAGGAATATTAATAATAATTATAATGTTAATTTTTATAAATCCTATTTTGCGCGGACTTGGAGCAATAGATCTATCAGTTTTCATGTATACAAAACAATATTCTGTAATTTATATAGCAACATCTGTCTTTTCTATTTTTAATATAATACTTAATAACATAATGATAGGTGAAGGCGCATCAGGAATTACAATGTTTGCTATGATGCTTAGCGGAATATTAAATATTATCCTTTGTCCAATAATGATTTACGGAGCACATATGGGAATTAGAGGTGCAGCAGTTGCAACTGCTCTTGCTCAAGCAGCAACTACAATTATATATATTATAATTATATTAAGCAAAAAAAGTTTGTTTTCATTTTCTATTAAGTATGTACATCCAGATAAGAAGATGACTGCAGAAATTTTTAAGGTTGGTATACCAGTTATGGTGTTTCAATTGCTAACTAGTATAAGCATGGGAGTTGCCAATATAATTGTAGCAAAATATGGTAGGGCTGCACTTGCCGCATTTAGTAATGCAACTCGTATAATAGCTCTTGGTTCTTATGTAATATTTGGATTCACTAAAGGATTTCAGCCATTTGCTGGATATTGCTTTGGAGCCAAAAAGTATAATCGATTAAATGAGGGAATTAAAACAGCAATTAAATGGAGTGAAATTTTTTGTATATGTTTTACACTAATTCTTGTTATATTTCCAAGGGGTATCATGGCGTTATTCCCAACAAAAGATATTAATGTTATAAATATTACAGTAGATATATTACGTATTAATGGAATTACTTTTTCTGTATTTGGCTTCACTATGGTTTATGCAATTTTATTTTTGGCAATTGGTAAAGGAGCTAAAGGTGCAATTTTAACTATAGCACGCCAAGGAATATATTATTTTCCAGTTATTTTGATTTTACCTATATTTTTAGGATTAAATGGTGTGATTTTTGCACAATCAATAGCTGATGTTCTTGCAGCAATAACAGCAGTTATTATGTCTCGTTCAGTGAAAAAAGATTTAATAAATTTCTAATGATTTAATAGAAAACAGTACTCATTAATACTGTTAAGAATTATAAAAAATCAATTAAGTGGTTGATTTTTTTTATGTATATTGAAGTAATATTATGGAAACTAAATAGCTTTTTTGAAAATAACATTACTAAAAAGAGATGACGAATGTATTAGTGTCAGAAAGTTGACAATAGAAAAGAGAAAATGAAATGATAAATGAAATACATGAAAATAAGTTAATGGAATCTTTTTATAATATGATGCCGTACTTTAAATATTATTTTGGGACGGAATTATTATTTACAATTTCCAATACTAAAAAGTTCCTTTTAGTTCAAGATGGTGAAAATTTAGCAACCAGGTTTAAATCGGGCGATGAAATACCTAAAAATTGTGATGCAGATGTGTGCTTAAGGAAAAAGGAAGTTATACATATTACAGTACCAAAGGAAGTGTTTGGAATACCTATAGAAACAATTGCAATACCGGTTTTTGTAAACAATAATATAGAAGGTACAATTGTAGTAGGTATGAGCACTGACAAAACAAAGCCAATCTGTCAACTAATTTTGAAAATGTCCCAAAAAGTTTTAATTATTAGCACCAGCAATAGCTGGTGCTTTGTTACGCTTATAACATTATTTTTAGGTATAGCAAACACATCCATCAACTTAAAGTTTTTTAAGTAAAAGGGCTTTTTAGTTCTTTAAGCTATGTTTTCTTTTTGTCTATGAGCCTGCTTATTGCAATAATGTTCAAATGAAGCCTGCTTCCATGGGTGACTCATCGGCGGTATATAGTGTTTCTTTGGAGTTTTTGAGGTCTTCGCAAGATCAAAATTTTTTGATGAAGGAACATGATCCGGAAGCAATTCAAGTGCATAAACTTTTTCGTTTGCACAAAAATATAGATCATTGTTAAATGCCTTTATTACTATACCGCAGGTACCTTTATGGTAATATACTGGGTGACCATTAGCATCTACTGGAAGATAATATCCTTTATTGTATTTTACACAACTCCCATTGTCTACTTTCCTACTAGCAAGTACACCAAGAATTAAATTGATTTTCTCAATATCAGGTTGCGTTTCGAATACAGATTTGATATTATCAACAGGTAAAGCAAATCGAGCATTGAATTTTTTTATGTAGGAATTTAAAAATTCATTTGCCTGCTCAATCGTGCTTATACCAGCTAAACGCAATTCGATAGGAAGTCGTGATTGCAGTGTTTGAAACATTCGTTCCACACGCCCCTTGGCTTGTGGAATGCTGCTGGTTTTAATCTCAATTCCTAACTGCTTGCAGGCATAACCGAATTGGGTAAAAGTGTCCTCTTCGATAGAAGGGGATTTCTTTTGTTTATACTCAAAAACTGTACGCCTATCGGTGTAAAACATATAAGGAATACCATAGGTTTTCAATATTTGCTCAAGTACATGGTAATATCCATTTAGCGTTTCTTGAACATCGAAATAAGCACCTACAATAGCACCTGTGGCATCATCTACAGCTATATGAAGCTGACTTTTTTCTCCACCAAACCAAGGATGAAGAGAAGCATCCATCTGAAGCATTTCTCCAAAGTAGGCACATCTCGGACGCCTAGGATGAGCATCTTCGATAGCAAGAATAGAACTTTGAATAACACTAGCCTGCTTTTTTGACTTTGTAGATTTTTGCATATCTTTAAGTTTAGTGTATAGAGCCTTCTTAGAAGAACGTTTTGCCTTAGGAGACAGGATGAATTCCTGCAAAAGGATGGAACGTATAGTGTTTGATGAAACTTTGATTCCTTCAAATTCTTTTAAGAGTTCTGAAAAATGAGTTAAATTGGTGCCTTCATATTTTGTTCGATATAAGTCAACAATAGTCTGTTTTGTAGAATTATCTAAAGCATGGACAGGTTTTTTACCACGATTTCCATGTATAAAAAAGGCTTTTCCCTGCTCTTTATACCCTTTAATCATTCTGTTAATGTGCCTAACAGTACAGTTAATCTGTACAGCAGCTCTTTGCTTGTTACCATTGCTCTCTACTAATTTCTTGATTATGTTATATTTTGCATTCTCATTCATTGTTAAAACTACCTTTCTGATTTTGTCCACCTCACTTCTTAGTCATGAGGTTTTATTATACTATAAACTTATTTATTTGGGACATAATCAAATGCGGTATACTAAGACATTATCACAATTCAATCATATATGAGCACTGACAAAACAAAGCCAATCTTGACAAGTTTGGTATTATGAATATAATATACATATACCCCTAACGGTATGGAGGTGTAGATATGAAGCAATGTATGGATTCAGATAACCTGCATCGAAGATTAAAAAAGATTATCGGGCAGGTTCAAGCTATAGATCGGATGATAGATGAAGATGTTCCATGTGAGGATGTTCTTTCACAGGTTAATGCGGCTAAATCTGCATTACACAAATGTGGACAGATAGTTTTGGAAGGACACATAAAACACTGTGTGAGAGATGGAATTGAACATGGCGATGCGGATAAGACCATTGAAAATTTTACTAAAGCAGTTGAACGTTTTGCAAATATGACTTAATGAATACAATTTTGAGAACAGTCAGAGATGGCTGTTTTTTTATTGCATTATTGACAACCCATACCCCCATAGGTATAATATACATATACCCCTATAGGTATATTACGATTCAAATGGGAGGTATTTATGAAAAAATTAGTAGAGAAACTGGAATATTTATTGGAAAAGGGTGGCACAAAAAAAGATATCATATTATTGATTATTTCCGGAATTGCTCTAATTGCAAGCATTTTTAATTTGATTTCACTGCCTTTTAATATGGCGTGGATAGCAATTATTCTTTGTGGAATCCCTATCATAATTCAAGCGGTTATTGGACTAGTTACAGCTTTTGACATTAGAGCAGATGTGCTTGTGTCAATTGCCCTTATTGCGTCTGTATGCATAGGGCAGGATTTTGCGGCTGGTGAAGTAGCTTTCATTATGCAGTTTGGTGCACTGCTGGAAGATTTAACTGTTGCCAGAGCACGGGCAGGTATTGAAAAGCTTGTTAATCTTACGCCGAATACAGCAAGAGTTTTAGTTGATGGAAAAGAAAAAATAATTTCTTCTGAAAAAGTTAAGGTAAATGATATCATTCGCGTATTTCCCGGTGAAACTATTCCTGTAGATGGAATTATATTATCTGGTCAGACTTCTATTAATCAGGCAGTTATGACAGGAGAGTCACTCCCAGTTGATAAAACAGTAGGAGATAACGTTTCCAGTGGCACTGTAAATCAATTTGGTGCTTTTGAAATGAAAGCTGTGAAAGTTGGAGAAGATAGTTCTATTCAGCGTATGATTCGTCTTGTACAGTCTGCAGATGCAGGAAAAGCAAAAATTGTCGGTATTGCCGACAGATGGGCAACATGGATTGTTGTAATAGCTTTGACAGCTGCCGCATTAACATGGCTTATATCAGGAGAAATTATACGTGCTGTTACGATTTTGGTTGTGTTCTGCCCTTGTTCACTGGTTCTTGCAACGCCTACTGCAATTATGGCAGCTATCGGTAATGTGACGAAACATGGTTTTCTTGTCCGGGAAGGTGATGCTTTAGAGAGACTTGCATCAGTATCGAAAATTGCTTTTGATAAAACAGGAACACTTACATATGGTACTCCACAGGTATTGGAAGTCAAGTCAATCTCTTCAGATATTTCAGCGAATGAAGTATATTCATATGCAGCGGCTGCAGAATCACTTTCGGAGCATCCATTAGGAAAAGCGATAGTAAGATGTTATAAGCAGCAATTTTCAGATCTAGTTTTGGTGACAAAACATTTTCATATGATTCCAGGACGCGGCGTTGAAGCAAGTGTGAATGAAAGAGAAATACTTGCTGGGAATGCGGAACTTATGAAGGAAAGTAATGTATTAATTGCATCTTCGGCAATTGCTAAAGCAGAAGATTTTTTAAAACAGGGATGTACGGTAATTTATATTGCTGTTAATAAAGTGCTTACTGGTTTTTTGTTATTATCTGATACCATTCGTATGGAAAGTCCAAAGATGATTGATTCTTTGTCTGCTCTTGGTGTTCAGCCTGTTTTGTTAACTGGTGATCATGAGAATGCTTCAAGTGCGATTGCAAATAAGCTTCATATTGAAGAGGTACATGCAAATTGCTTACCGGAGGATAAACTCAACTGGATTTCTGCATATCAGAAAAAGAAACAGGAAGTATGTATGATTGGGGATGGAATCAATGATGCACCTGCTTTAAAAATGGCAAACGTTGGAATTGCAATGGGCGGAGTCGGCAGCGATATTGCAGTAGATGCAGCAGATATAGCATTGGTAGATGATGAGGTTAAGGAACTTCCTCATTTGTTAGCACTGTCAAAGCGGATGATGTTTACTATAAAGTGTAATCTTACTTTTTCAATGACACTGAATTTTATTGCTATTACACTTGCTATTACAGGTATACTAAATCCTGTTGTCGGGGCTTTAGTGCATAATGCAGGTTCTGTGTTTGTAATTATAAATTCAGCATTGTTATTGAGGTGGAGAAAAAAACAGCCCCGTCTGATAATGTGAATTTAATAATTTAATATAAAATCTGCAGCTTTAGCTGCACCTCCCAAGCTTTT